>JAUIDY010000046.1 GCA_030428385.1 Rhodothermia bacterium
TTCGATGTCGAACTTGAGCGCGGTAAAGCCCCGCGCCTCCACCGCTTGCGCTTTGGCGGCGTAGGCCTCCGGCGTCTCGTCCGCCCCCGCGTGACAGTCGTTGTAGAGGCGGATGCGGTCGCGGAATTTGCCGCCGAGGAGTTGGTACACAGGCACACCGAGCGCCTTGCCAGCGAGGTCCCACAACGCCGTCTCTACTGCCGAGAGCACGGCCACAAACATGCCCGACTGCGCTCCCTCAAAGAAGCCCGAACGGCGGATCTGCTCGAACAAACGATGGACATTTAGCGGGTTTTCGCCCCGGATGCGCCGCCCGAACATTTGCACCAGGTGGTACGTGCCCGGCGTCGCGTCCACGCCCTCGCCGCAGCCCCACACATCCTGGTTGGTGTAGATTTTAACAAACAGGCTGTGTCCGCCCCGAATATAGCCGCACATGACGTCGGTGATCTCTAAGTCGGACGGACGGGAATGCAGGTTGGCGTTGTGTTCGACGGCAGTCTCCAGCCCTTGGCCGAAGCTGGTCAACGGCGTCGCTGCTGCCATCGCGCTGGCAATGGCACCTTTGGTGAGGAAGGAACGGCGGGATTGTGTTTTCATGGGTGGGATACGTTTAATGCTATTGGATTTCGTGCTATGTTTTGGCAGTGCTTGTTCTCCTGTCATCCCGAACGCAGGTGAGTGATCTCCCACGATATCATGTAGCAAGACTTAAAAGTGGGAGATCTCTCCTCACGATGTTCGTCGAGATGACAAGCGTATAAGCTGGTGATCGGTGTAGACTGATTTCAGGTGACGCTTACCAGGTACGGTTGCTCAAATACTCCTGTATCTGCTCACGCGGCACGGGCAGTTCGTCGATGTGGTCGTTGAGCCACTGGGAAAAGTCGCGCTCGATCTCGTCGGACCAGCGCGTATCAATCTGTCCCGGCGTGTAGACCTTTTCCCTCAGGCGTTGGTGACCAAACATGTCACGCAGGCGCACAATTTCGGAGACCGTCACCACGCGTTCTGCCAAATGCGGCGGGATAAAAATGACCCCGCCATCACGTCCCAGCACCACATCACCCGGCATCACGGTGGCCTGCCCGATACGGGTGGGTTGGTTGATGCCAACGAGCGTCGTGTTTAGCCGCCCGTCGGGGTTATTGAGGTGGTGTGACGGATGGTAACTGCGGAAAAACGACGTGAACGAGCCGATTTCCTTGAGCCCATCGATATCGCGTATGGCACCGTCGTAGACAATGCCATTGCCGGAGTTGGCGAATATGGCGTTGCCAAGGTTGTCGCCAATGGTCGGACCGTCGAGATGGGCACCGAACTGGTCGACCACATACACATCGCCCGGTACCAGCATGTCGATGGGCCACGAGTTCTGCGACTTGATGCGCCCGTCTTCGTTGTGTCCCCGGTCGTCGATCACGCGGTGAATGTCGGGTCGCCCTGGCATAAACGTCGCCGTCAGCGCCCGCCCGATGAGTACGCTGTCGGGGTTGATGGTCATCCAGCCTTCCTCGTACTGGAAATTGAAGTTCTCGCTGCGAAGCACCGCCCATGCCTCTTCGAGCGTGACCAGCTTCATCCGTTCGAGCACGTCGTCTGGCACGCGGGGCCGACCGTCCTCAAAACGCTCGCCGTCCCACTCGGGCGTCAGGAAGATGAGTTCGTCTTTGGCGATTTGCTGCGCGAGGGTGGGTACCGCGAGGAACAGCATCAGCACGAAGAGGGGGAGGAGTTTGGGTAGCGTCATGGGTAGCAATGTCGGTACGAGGTCATCAAACCGCCTCCTTGAGGGGGCTGGAGGTGTTCATCGTCGAGAAAACACCCTCCGGTTTCCGCTTGCGCGAAATCTACCTCCCTCAAAGGGCGGGTTGAGGTTTGGTTGATTCGTTATCTCTAGCTCCAGATCCGGTCCCAGGAGCGGGGTTCATCCCATTCGGGCGTGGGTGCAAACAGTTCGGTATCGTCGCGCAGGTGTTCTTTGACGGCTTCCTCGTTGAGTTCTACTCCCAGTCCCGGCGTCTCGGGTACCTTTACGAAGCCGTCTTGCACAATCGGCTTTTCGATGCCGGTCACGAGATCTTCCCACCACGGATTATCCACCGAATGGTGTTCCAATGCAATAAAATTGGCGGTAGCGGCGGCGCTGTGGACGCTGCCCAAGAACGACACGGGGGACGCCGCATGATGCAGCGCCTGTGCGACGCCATGCTCTTCGGCATAGTCACCGATGCGCTTGGTTTCTAGAATCCCTCCCGAAGAGTTGGGATCAGGATGCACGATGTCGACGGCGCGGGTGTCGATGAGCGGCTTAAAGTGTTCGAGCAGATAGATGTCTTCGCCCGTAATGGTCGGCGTGTTGATGGCGAGCGAAATTTCTTTCCACATCTCCGTGTAGTCCCACGGCACCATGTCTTCGAGCCATGCCAGCCGGTACGGCTCCACGGCATTGCCCAGCCGAATGGCCTCGTTGACGCCAAAGTGACCGTAGTGGTCAGAAGCTATCGGGACTTCATAGCCTACGGACTCTCGCACGGCAGCCAAAAATTCGGTGATACGCGCCAGCCCTTTGTCCGTAATTTGAATACGCGTGAAGGGATGCCGGGTCATGCCATACGACCCAGGACGGCGGGACCACTGCTGCAGGTTTTCATCCCACATGTTTTTTCCGACGATGGTCCCCTCCTCGTTTTTTACCAGGTCCACGCCAAAATCCATTTTCAGGAACGTAAACCCCTTGTCGATCCGCCCCTTCATGCGTTCGGCAAATTCCTGAGGCGTAGGAGCCATCGGGGTGTCCACGTAGATGCGCACCTGATCGCGGTATTTACCCCCCAGCATCTGATACACGGGCACGCCATACGCCTTGCCTGCCAGGTCCCACAATGCCATCTCCACGGCACAAACACCGCCTGCCTGTCGGGCCTGCCCTCCGAATTGCTTGATGCGCTTGAACAGCATCTCCACGTTGCACGGGTTTTCGCCGAGAATGCGGCTTTTGAGGAACAACGCATACCGGGCGTCAGCCCCATCCCGCACGTCGCCGTGCCCCATAAGCCCCTGGTTGGTGTAGATGCGGATGATGGGGACGTTTCCCACTTCGGCCACCCGCATGTCGGTGATCTTTAGATCCGACGGTGCAGAACTGCGCCGCACGTTCTGAGAGGCATACGCCACTTGATCGGCCACGGGCAGGTGCATCACCGCTGCCATGCTGAGCCCACCAAGCCCCGCCTTTTTCAGAAAGGACCGGCGTCCGTTTTCAGCAGGTGACGGATCTGTCGGAGACGATGTCTTCCGGATGGGCGAATCGTTTTGTAACAGATGTTTCAGGGAGGCTTTCATGGATGTGATGGGTGAAAGGTGAGAATATCAAGCTGCGAGTATAGAAGTGGCGTTGTATAGCTTCGTTGCCTTCGGCTCGGCGAACGCGGGAATCTGGGAAGGCCCCGCACAGCGATGTATGTTGGATCCCCACCTTAATGCGAAAGGCAGGTAACAGCACGAATTCACCAATTGCGGTCGGTGAGAATCTGCTGGATACGCGAACGCGGTACGGGAAGCGTGTCGATGTTGGCTTCGAGCCAGCCGAAAAAGTCTTCCCGAATCTCATTGCTCCACTGTGCATCGATCTGCCCCGGCGTGTAGGTGCCTTCGCGGAGACGCTGGTGGCCAAACATATCGCGCAGCGCTACAATTTCAGCGGTCTCCACCACCTCTTCGACCAGATGCGCGGGTATAAAGATGACCCCTTCTCGTTTGGCCAGAACCACATCACCGGGGAGCACCACCGCTTCGCCAATCTTGATCGGCGTGTTGATGCCATTAACCATCATCTCCTGGATGTAAGTGGGGTCCCAGCCCCGCACGAAAGCATTAAACCCTTCGATCTTCGACAACCCTTCCAGGTCACGCAGCGATCCATCAAAAACCACCCCGTTGCCGGACTTCGCAAAGATAGAATTCCCCAGGTTGTCTCCGATTAGCGTCCCCCATGATATCTTGCCAAAGCCATCGGCTACGTACACATCACCTTGTTGCAGCATGTCGATGGGCCACGAGTTCATCGCTCCGATGCGCCCCTCGGCGTGGCCCTGTTCCAGCATCCGCTGCGCCAGTTCAGGGCTGTTGGGCAGGTATTGCACCGTCAGCGCCCGCCCAACGATGGGCACATCCTGATGGATCATCTTCCACTCGCCCGCAAACTTGCTGTGGTACCCATGCCGACGAATCACTCCCCACGCTTCCTCGATGGAGACACGCTTCATGCGCTCAAGCAAATCGGCCGAAACCATCGGGCGGCCGTCCTCCGAGCGTTCGCCTTCCCATTCGGCGGTGTAAAACATAACGTCGTCTGGTGTGGCGACCTGAGCATGGGCGGACATGCCAGCCACTGACGATAGGAATAGAAAAAGAGCGATGTAGCGGGTGATCATGTGGGTACAGGATAGGTTTCGGAAGGTGATGGTTTGGATGATAGCTAGCCGCCGAATTCATCGTTGGCGCGCTCGAGCAAAGCCCGCATGTAGCCGAGGCAATACGTTTGCCCTTCGAGCGGGCCATACTGTCCGGGCTGACCTCCAGGCCAATGGTCGGCGATGATGTAGCAGTTGTTGTTCACTTCGCGCAAGGCCTTCATGATCAGATACATGTCATAGTACCCATCGTCGGGCCACGTCTCATAAAACGAAGGCATCGTAGAGCTTACGTTGCGGAAATGCACCTTGAATATTTTGCCTTGCGCACCGAAATGATGGATAAACTCGATAGGGTCGCATCCCCAGCGTTCGGGGCCGGCTTGCAACACGTTGCCCATCCCGGCACAAAGTCCCACGTTCGGGCTGTTGGCGATCTCCAGCGCGCGCTTATACCCTTCGAAGCTGCTGGCAACGACGCGGGGGACGTTGCCTAACGTAAGCCCTGGCGGATCCTCGGGATGGATGCCTATTCGCACGCCTGCCTCTTCGGCTACCGGCGCGACAGCCCGAATGAAGTAGGCGTAGTTGTCCCACAGTTCTTCTTCCGTGTATTCCCGTTCGAAGTCAAACTGCTGGTATGCATAACTGAGTTCGGGATCACGCGGCTTCCCTTCTGTGAACGAGCGCGTAGGAGCCCCGCCCCGTGCCTCAACGACTTCGGTGGAAACAACGCCGTTGGCCATAAAAGAGACGGTGCGGTAGTCGAGTCCGGCCCGGCCCATTGCTCGCAGGCTGGCCTTGTACTGTTCGATGACTTCATCTCGTCCCGGCAGTCCAAGCACTACCGCCTGGTGGTTGCTAATACTGCTGCAGGGCCCAATCTTTACGCCCTGCCGTTCGGCGGCCTCGGTGAGACCCAAATAATCTTCATAGGTGTACGTACCCGGCACCCACATCGTCAGGTATTCGATGCCCAGGTACCGTGCCCACGTCACCTGTTCCTCGTTGAAGACGGACGTCTGCATCGAGAGCTTTAAGTTGGACGTGTTCGGTGGATGCCGCTGTGTTGACCCGGTGATCTCAGAGAATGCCGGATTCAGTGTTGGGGCACCCGCCACGCCGGCAGCTGCGAGCTTGGTAAAAGTCCGTCGATCCATGGGGGAAAAGGGTGGGATGCCCTGCGTCAGTAGCGCGACGCAAAGCGCTTCCGGATTGCTGCAGCCTGTAGCCTCCAGTAGCTGCACCATCGAGAATGTCGGCGACAGACTTCTTCGATCGTGGCGTCTTCGATCCCGCCTCCCCTAGCGGAGAAACTGTGCTGACGATCCTACGATACGATTTCGCGAGGATTATCGCCAACCCGAGATCTCGATTCTGTGGTTTGCTGACTGTCTTGTTCGGTGGTACCTTCTGCCGCCCGTCTTTCTTTTGCATCGATACCCCCTTTTATGCGAATCCCCTTCGACACCCTGTACCACGAATTGGTACGCCTTCACCTTCAGGTTGGCTTTTCACCTGACCGAGCGGCCTTGTCAGCACGGCTTTTTACCGAGGCCACCCGCGACGGGGTTGCTTCCCATGGACTGAATCGAATTCCGCGGTTTGTTGAAATGATTCGGCGCGGTACCATTGATGTAGATGCCATTCCCATTCAGGCCGGTGGTTTTGGGGCTGTGGAGCAATGGGATGGCCGGGGTGGACCGGGAAACCTCAACGCCCATGCCTGCATGGCCCGTGCGCTCACCTTGTCAGAAAAATATGGACTTGGCTGTGTGGCTCTGCGCAATACCAACCATTGGATGCGTGGCGGAAGCTACGGTTGGCAGGCTGCGGAAGCAGGGGCGTTAGGAATGTGCTGGACCAATACGATGCCAAACCTTCCCGCCTGGGGAGCCCGCGAGGCAAGCGTGGGCAACAACCCCATCATCATTGCCGTGCCCCGTCCCGATGGACACGTGGTGCTCGACATGGCCATGTCGCAGTTTTCATACGGCACCCTCGAATCGTATCGGCGACAGGGAAAAGTGTTGCCAGCAGATGGCGGTTTTGACTCGGAAGGCAACCTCACCCGTGATCCCGCAGCCATCGAAGCAACGGGCCGGGCCTTGCCCATTGGCTTGTGGAAGGGTTCTGGACTTGCCATGGTGCTCGACCTTATGGCTTCGCTGCTCTCGGGTGGACGGGCCACCCACCAGATTTCAACCGACATCCACGCCGAAACCGGCCTTTCCCAGGTCTTTCTTGCCTTTAACCTCCATCGCTTGCATTCATCCGATGAAGCAGCCCGCATTGCCGACGACATCGTGGCCTTTGTCCATGCGGCCGCCCCCATCACACAAGGAGAATCGGTTTATTATCCCGGCGAGCGAACACGGTCTGTCCGTGAAGAGAATGAAACCCTCGGTATTCCCGTTGATCCAGAGGTGTGGGCGCAGGTCCAAGCGCTCTAGGTCACAGCCAAAGAAGACAAAAAGACACACCAACCCTGTGCTGCTGGCAAAAAAGAAGGCCCAGCACCCCCACCAGGTGCTGAGCCTTAAGCGGTGGATTCACCGCGATCTATGTAGAAGGTAACGGGCCAGACGCCAGAGGTGCACGGCTAGAATTGATGCCCGCTACACTACCATATACGATAAACCGACTCGAAACGGGTCATCGTTTCCTAATTTTTTTTCAGAGCGGCACATTAATCGTCCCGATGCACCGTTTCCATAGAGAAGGCGGGGAGGCAAATGGCCATGTAGGTAGCCCCACGTGGCGTGCTGTACCGTACCCACTCCCCTGGTTCCGTGATGACGGCCTGCCCGGCTTCTACCGCCATAGATCCCCCTTCATATTCGACCAATACCTGACCTGACAAGACCACAGTGATTTCCTGAAACTCCGGACGCTGCCCCGGTTCTACCCAACCAGCAGGCGAAGTCATGCGTGCCACACTGAGTTGTTCGGTACCCGTGTTGACCTGTCCGACAAATTCTTCAATTTGCTTGGGTTTGTTTCCAGCAGCTGCTATTCGCTTAGATTGGGCAATTAGTTGGGGCATGGGTGATGCAGAATTTGTTTCTTGTTGGTTGACGAATGCTTATCTAAGGTACATCCCAAATGCCGAGGTGCCTACTCACCATGCTGTTTGCATTTACACGTACGTGTTTGTTTATCCTCCTGCTGCTCGTTGGCTTCGGCTGTGCGGAGCCCGCGCCTCCGCCTCAAACGGGCACCGAAGACCCGCTACCCGTAGAGACCCCACCGACCAACACCCTCGTTGATGTGATCCTTGCGGATGATAACTTTTCGACGTTTAGCGGCGCATTACAAGCAGCGAACCTGTCCGAAACACTGAGTGGCCCCGGCCCCTTCACTATTTTTGTCCCCACCAATGAAGCCTTCGCCGCCCTTCCCGATGGCACCCTCGAAAACCTGCTCGCTCCGGAAAACACAGAACACCTGATGAGCCTCATCCTTTTCCACGTTGCAAACGGGCGCATTTTAGCAACTGATGTGGAACGCATGGGAGCGGTTGAAACAGCCTTTGGAGAAAGCCTTCCCGTCGTCACCTCTTCAACAAATCCGGTGGAGGTGGGAGACGCCCAAATCATTTCTACGGACATGGAAACGGATAACGGGGTGATTCACGTGATTAATCGGGTGCTGCTTCCTGCATCACTACCGATCTAACCGGCAGGACGGCGGCCATTGAAACGTGTAGCGGTGTAACAATCTGCATACACCGCGAACGGGCTGGACCCTGACAGGGCATCCATCGTGTATCGGGCATCTTCAAGCAAATTCTTGCAGCGTATGTCCTTTTCCACAGCCCTGGTATGGTTGGACCACGATTTACGGTTGGTGGACAACCCTGCCCTCTATCATGCCGCCGAGCAAGCACAGGTGGTCGCCCCCGTTTTTATCTGGGCACCAGAAGAATATGGAGCCTATCCTCCTGGCGGCGCTTCCAAGGTATGGCTCCATCACTCCCTGCTTGCGTTTCAGGCCCAACTCAACAAGCTAAATATTCAATTAACCATCAGGAAGGGACCTTCTCTTGAACTTTTACTTGAGCTTGCTCAATCCCTGAATGTTGAGGCCGTCTATTGGAATTCCCGGTATACACCCGTACTTCGCGCCCGGGACGAAAAAATCAAAGAGGCCCTTCAAGCCGCGGGGATCAGGGTACATACCTTTGCTGCTCACTTGCTTCATGAACCTCCTCGCCTACGCACCCAGAGTGGAGGGCCGTATCATGTGTTCACCCCATTTTGGAAGAAGTTTCAACGCACCGTTTCCGTATCTGCCCCCCTTCCGCAAGCACCGCTTTCGGGAGTGCATAGACCAAGCCCTCAGACGTCCTCCTTACCCGTATCCGAGTTGGGCCTTTCTGCGCTTGCTCAAAGCGGAGTCGATTGGGCCTCGTCTATTCGAAAGGACTGGACCATCGGCGAACAAGCAGCCCAGGAACGCCTTGCCCAATTCATCAAAACCCATGCAGAGGCCTACGCACTCCAGCGTAACTATCCTCATCAAGAAGGAACCTCGCGCCTCTCCCCTCATCTGCATTTCGGCGAGTTGAGTCCCCGGCAAGTGTGGCACGCCCTTTCTCGTTCACTCCCATCGGACATTGCCGAACCCTTCTTGCGTCAGTTGGCATGGCGTGAGTTTTCCTACCACCTCCTGTATCATTATCCCGACACGCCCCACGCCCCCCTTAAATCAAAGTTTGCCGCCTTTCCGTGGACCTCTGATCCCGAACCGTTGCATCGTTGGCAAAAGGGGAAAACCGGATATCCGATCATTGACGCCGGGATGCGTCAGTTGTGGCAAACGGGGTGGATGCACAACCGGGTTCGTATGCTGGTGGCGTCCTTTCTGACCAAAGACCTGATGATTCCGTGGCAAGAGGGGGCAGCCTGGTTCTGGGACACCCTCGTTGATGCCAACCTGGCCAACAACACCATGGGCTGGCAATGGGCCGCGGGAAGTGGAGCCGATGCCCAACCGTTTTTCCGGATCTTCAATCCTGTTAGTCAAAGCGAGCGGTACGACCCAGAAGGGGCGTTTATCAAAAGGTTCGTGCCAGCCCTTGCCGCTTTACCTGCCTCCTTTATCCATGCGCCGTGGACGGCCCCTCCCGCTGTCTTAAAAGAAGCAGGTGTTCGTCTAGGTAATAATTATCCACACCCGATGGTCACGCATGAAAAGGCCCGCGAGCGTGCGCTTCGTGCGTACCGAAGCCTTACCTGATCCGAAACGGCCTTGATTGCAACACATTCGCAACATTCTGCGGTGGAATGCTTCTGGTCATTGAATCGGTGGCTGTGTGCCCGATCTTACTGGCACTACCCGCGCCCACACCGCCTTGATATTTATGTCCTCCCCAGATGCTGTCGTTGTTGGTGCAGGAATGGCAGGCCTTACTTGTGCCCGTCACCTGCACCAAGCCGGTCTCCAAGTGCTTGTTCTTGAAGCATCGGAGCGGGTAGGTGGCCGCGTGAAGACCGATATCGTTGAAGGCTTTATTCTCGATCATGGGTTTCAGGTGCTGCTGACGGCCTATCCAGAGGCTGCCGCCCAGCTTGATTACGAGGCGCTTCAGTTGCATCCCTTTTATGATGGCGCGCTTGTTCGTTTCGACCAGCGTTTTCACCGCCTGGCAGACCCGTTTCGACACCCGCTCGATACCCCAGGTACGCTGATTTCCCCCATCGGGACGTTTACCGACAAACTGCGCATCGCCAAGGTGCGCAGCATGGTCAACCGGGGCCCTCTTTCTGCCGTGTTCGAGCGGGAGGAAAAAACCACCCTCGACGTGCTTCGACACCGGTATCAGTTTTCAGAAAACATGATCGACCGGTTTTTCCGACCTTTTTTTGGGGGCATTTTTTTCGAGCCCTCGCTCCAAGCTTCCAGTCGCATGTTTGAGTTTGCGTTTCGGATGTTTTCCAAAGGCCAGACGGCGTTGCCCGCCGATGGTATTCATGCCATTCCTCGCCAGTTGGCCGAACACCTTCCGAGTGACACCATCCGTCTGAGCCAGCGGGTTGAAGCTGTTTCAGCAAAGGGCGTTCAACTTGCCTCGGGTGAAATAATTAACTCTGAGGCCGTGGTTGTGGCAACGGATGCACATCATGCCGCCACCTTACTTAAAGCCTCCGTTTCCACCCAGGGATATGGCTGTACCTGTTTTTATTATGCCACGGATACCGCCCCCTCCTCCGACCCGATCCTCATGCTCAATGGGGAGGAGTCCGGTCTCCTGAACAACGTAGCGGTGCCTTCCGTCGTCGCTCCCAACTACGCCCCAGAGGGTAAAGCGCTCATCTCTGCAACCGTGCTCAACCCGC
Organism: Rhodothermia bacterium; assembly: GCA_030428385.1. Lineage (GTDB taxonomy): Bacteria > Bacteroidota > Rhodothermia > Rhodothermales > JAAAOL01 > JAUIDY01. Next base: position 10,757 of record JAUIDY010000046.1, read on the forward strand.
CCGCGCTAAGCCCCGGCTCCCTTGAAGCCCGTGTCCGCAGAGAATTGGCTGAATGGTTTGGGCCTGAAGTGGGGACTTGGAGGCCGCTGCGTTCGTATCATATCCCGTATGCGCTTCCCGCCCAGCATCCTCCCTTTTTTACAGGAACGAATAACCGGTCGCGGATACAAAAGGGCCGCTACCTCTGCGGTGATCATACCCATTCCGGCTCCTTGCATGGTGCAATGCACTCTGGACGGAAAGCAGCTGAAGCATTGCTTGCCGACTTGAGCTAGCAAGCCGCCGACCTCCTCAAATTCCCACCGTGTATCCATGAACAATCAATTGACCCTCACTTTGGAAGCGCAATACCAGGACGTGCTTCGCCGCATCGATGCCCTCCTGGAAGGGGAAGATGACTGGGTTGCTGCAATGGCTACGGTGGCATGCGAATTACACCATGCGTTTGAACACTTCCACTGGACAGGCTTCTACCGGGCAGTGAAGGATGATTTGTTGGTGATTGGGCCCTATCAAGGAGGACACGGCTGCTTGCGCATTCCGTTTTCACGCGGGGTCTGTGGAGCCGCAGCACGCACGCGAACCACCCAGTTGGTCCCTGATGTTCATGCCTTTCCGGGCCATATTGCTTGCTCCTCCTCCACCCTCTCCGAAATCGTCGTTCCCGTCCTTTCTCCATCCGGAAAAGTCCTTGCCGTTCTCGATATAGATTCCGACGATCCGGCCGCGTTTTCCGAAACCGACCAGCGATACCTAGAACAGTTGTGTCACATCCTGGGGGAACAGTTTGGCGGTTAACCGATGAGCGCCCCCCTGATAGGCGGCCAACTTTGGGGCCATGTCGATCCGCCCCGCATCATAAGGTGATTCTGGTGAAACGCGTGCAATCAACACATATGGCTGCTCTATTTCGTCGACGTGAGAAACTACCTCAATCTGCTCCGCTGGACGTTTGGTTTCTACCCGGGTCTCGCTCTGCTCTTCTTGCGCCTGCGCGTTCTTGCAATGGCTGATGCATAAGATGCTGAGGATCAATAACAAAGACGCTTTCATGGCGACCTCACGTGCAGGCTACAGGAAACAGGAAGATATCCTCATAACTTAAAAGTTGATCGGTTTCGCATGTCTGCTTCTGCAAATCGATATTAGAGTTCCACTTTCATTTTGCAACAATGTCGTAGCAAAACGCATCGTCGCTTGGTAGAAGGAGCGTAATTCGGTAGATAAGGAAGACGCCTGTCCATATTCTGTCTCGCCGACGTGGCTCGGCATGCTTTTTTCAGGCCGTCCCCTATTGCTCAACATAAACCCACCTCTTTCTCATGGAACAGTACCTCAGCGAAGAAAACTTCGCCTTGCTTCTGGGCTACGCCGTCAGCGTGGTAAAAGCCCTCGTATTTCTTTTTATCGGCTGGATCATTGCGGGCTGGTTACGCCGCATCACCGTTCGCGGCCTCGAACGAGCCGAAGTCGACCAAACGCTGATCAAGTTTTTTGGCAATATTGTGCGGTACACCGTGCTGATCCTGGTGGTGCTGGCCTGCCTGAGCCTGTTCGGCATCAACACCACCAGCTTCGCCGCCGTGATTGGTGCCGCCGGTCTCGCCATTGGCCTGGCATTCCAAGGCACACTTGGTCATTTTGCTTCCGGCGTCATGCTGCTTGTTTTCCGCCCGTTTAAGGTGGGCGACGTCGTCTCAACCGGCGGCGTGTGGGGCAAAGTTAACGAGATCGAACTGTTTACGACGACCCTCGACACGCCCGACAACCGCCGTATCATCATCCCCAACGGCACCATCTTTGGTTCCACTATTGAAAACCTTACCTTCCATCCCATTCGCCGGGTGGATGTGAGCGTGGGAACCGACTACGGCGCAGACCTCGACAAAGCACGTCAGGTAATGTTGGAGACGGCCAAAAATACGCCCAACACCCTGAGTGACCCCGCACCGCAGATTTACCTCGTTGCGCTCGGCGGGTCGAGCATCGACTGGCAAGTAAGAGCGTGGTGCAACACACCGGACTTCTTCTCAGTTAAAGATGAACTTACACTCCGCGTCAAAAAGGCCCTGGACGCCGCCGATATTGGCATCCCGTTCCCGCAGATGGACCTCCATCTCGACGCCGATGTAACCGAAGCCCTTGCCAAGCGCAACTAGGCGACTTCACCTCCGGCTTGCTCAAGCAAAAAAGGCGATGCCCTACCGGCATCGCCTTTTTTAACGGGGCAGTGCCACAACATCACCAATCGAAGTTCGCCAACTGATCCAATTCCGTTTGTAGTGCTTCTAGCGTAGGAAGGAGCGGACGCACCTGGGTGGGGGCTTCCCACAGTTTCGCCAACCGCTCCGGCGTTTCTGGGACAATTCCGAGTGCTTGTTTAACAACATCAGGGAACTTGGCGGGATGCGCAGTGGAAGCAACAACCGCAGGTGCCAAATCGCCCGTTTGCTCCCGATACCGACGCACCGCCTCCAGACCCACTGCCGTATGCGGATCGGCTACATAACCCGTGGCTTCATACACACGCCGCATACTGGCCACGGTCTCTTCATCCGAAACACTGGTGCCCCACACCAGCGCGCGCAATTCATCGGTAGACAGTAAATGTGTGAGGCGTTCGAAGTTGCTGGGAGCGCCTACGTCCATGGCGTTGGAAAGTGTTCGTATCGAATTGCCAACGGGATCACCCGCACCCCCAAGAAAAAGGGGAAACCCATCGTTGGCGTTGTGCGCGGCAATAAACTGTCGTACGGGCAAACCACCGAGATAAGCCAGCATCCCGCCCGTCATGTTGCCCAGATTGCCGCTGGGGACACAGCAAACCATTTCCTTAAAGCCCCCCTCCCGGACTGCCCAGATATAATAAAGCATTTGCGGCAGCAACCGCCCGATGTTGATGGAATTGGCCGAAGAGAGCTTTTGCTGAAACCGATCTGCGTTTTGAAACGCCGCTTTCACTAGCCGCTGGCAATCGTCGAAGGTGCCCTCTACCGCAAACGTTTGTACCCCCGGCCGTTGGGTGATCAGCTGCCGCTCCTGAACTGCACTGACTTGCCCCTTCGGGTACAACAGCACCACATTCACGGCCTCTTGTCCAGCAAACCCGTCCGCAACAGCACTACCCGTATCACCCGACGTAGCAACAAGAATGGTGAGTGCTTCTTCTTTTTCGGCAAGGAAATGCTGCATAAGACGCGCCATCGTACGCGCCCCAAAATCCTTGAAAGAAAGAGTAGGGCCGTGGAACAGCTCCAACACATGTACCCCTTCCCAACCTGCACCCTGCAACGCAACTACTGGAACCTTAAGATCCAGCGCCTCTCTTATGATACGCCTACTCACTTCAGGTAAAACTTCACCTTGCAGCCAGGGCGTAAGCACGGCTTCGGCAAGCGCCGAAAACGAAGGCGCATCGCGCCAGCCATCTGGCAAGGGAGGCACATTGGTCGGTACAAATAGCCCTCCATCAGGGGCCAGCCCTTGCAACAGCGCTTCCGCAAAGGATACAGGGGCCGTGCTTCCCCGCGTAGAAATGTAGGATCGGTCCATCAATCAACTGCTTCGGTTTAAATTAGCGAGCGTGACTGCCCGCCATCCACATTAATGCAGGTGCCGGTCACCAGGCTGGCCCGCTCGGAGGCAAGAAATGCAACCACGTTGGCTATTTCTTCCACCCGGCCAAAGCGCCCCAAGGGGAGGTTTTCGCCGATAAAGGTTTTCATCTTTTCTGGTTGCTCCTTCACCCTGCGGTCCCAACTTCCCCCGGGAAACCGAATGGACCCCGGCGCCACGCTGTTTACGCGGATGCCTTCGCCTGCCAGTTCCAGCGCCATAATTTTGGCAACGCTAATCACGGCAGACTTGGTGGTGTTGTAGATAGAAAGTCCCGTCCCCCCCGCTTCGCGCCCAAAGATGGACGAGATAAAAATGATTGAACCGGCGCCTGATGGAAGCATGTGCGGAATCGCCGCCCGGCTGGCACGCACATGGGCGTTGAAGTTCAGGTCGAGAATGGCATCCCAGTCTTCGTCGGTGGTTTCGGCAAACGGCTTGCGGCGATTCCCGCCGATGTTGTTGACCAACACGTCGAGCCGGCCAAAGTGGGCGGCCGCAGCATCAATAAAGCGTTGCGGCGCTTCGGCTTCGGTCAGGTCCAGTGCCATCGTAAATACGTCGGTGCCTTGTGCTTCAAGGTCGGATTTGGCCGCTTGAAGGGCGGCCTCCGTTCGTGCACAGATGGCGAGGCGACAGCCTTCGGCGGCCAGCCCCTGTGCGATACCGTGCCCAATGCCCCGGCTCCCACCCGTTACCACCGCCACCTTGTCTGAAAGTCCTAAGTCCATAGATGTAGTTTTGCTTGTTTGATAGAGACGGACAAGGAACTATCGACGCCGTCCGACTTTTTCCACTTTCTTGTTTCTTTTTCGCTCAAACTTGGCGAAATCATTTTTTCATGCGACGTGCTGGCCCATGCCCCACGATATTACATTTGAAGCCGCTCTGCAACGCCTGGAGGCGCTGGTGCAAACCTTAGAAGAGGATTCATCGGGGCTGGAGGAAGCCTTGCAGGCCTACGCAGAAGGGGTTTCTCTTGCCCGCTATTGCCTCGAGCGCCTCAACGCGGCAGAATTGCGCGTGCAAGAATTAGCGCTTGAGTAGGCCCGATCTTTCGCTCGCCTGAAGCGTTTTCTCATTCTACCGTGCCCAACATTCTTTCCGCTGCTTCCTGATGTCATATTCCACCCTTTTTGCCAACCTCTCGCCTGATGCCCGTTGCTGGTTTTATGCCGCCGATCGGTCGCTCTTGGAGGACGAACAAACCCGCGTATTACAAGCCCTCGACTCGTTTTTTGCGGGGTGGACGTCCCATCAACGCCCGGTACGGGGCCAGGCTGCCTTCGTCGCCGATCGTTTCTTAGTAATCGGCGCCGAGATTCCGAACGCAGATATTTCCGGATGTGGTATCGACAAATCGGTGCATGCGGTCGAAGAAGTGGCCACGGCCTTGGGTTTTTCGTGGTGCTCCCCTCTTCTGGTGTTCTGGCGAGATAAGAGCGGAGAGGTGCAACACGGCAAACGCTCCGACTTCCGAAAACTGGTCCGTTCGGGTATGGTAAGTGGAGAAACCCTGGTATTTGACCTGAGTGTAGAGACGCTGGGACTACTGCGGGACGGAGCTTTCGAAAAGCCCGCTGCCCAATCCTGGCACGGGCTTGTTTTTCGCCTGAACGCTTTGGCCTCCCAGGACTAACCGCCCACGGCCCGGCACCATGAGCACATCGCTTTCGGGCAAGGAACGCCTCCTCAAACGCTTCGCTGAACTAGAACAGCCCCGCCGCGAGATTTTGATTGCGACGGTGATCTTGGGTATCCTTCTCGGGGTGGGTGCCGCTGGCTATCGCCTCTTGGAGGGCTGGACGTGGATGGACGGGCTGTACATGACGTTTATCACACTTTCCACCATCGGGTTTAAGGAGGTCAATTCCCTCTCGAATGCAGGACGTATCTTCACCATTGTGCTTGGGATTTCGGGGATTGGGTTGGTAGCCTTTGTGGCGGCACGCAGCGCCCAGCTTCTCCTCACCAGCGAGCGGCTGCAACAACGTCAAATGGAACGACGCATTCAGCGAATGGAAAACCACTACATTATCTGCGGCTATGGTCGCATCGGGCGGCGTATCGTCGAAGACCTTCAAAATGCGGGAAAGCTATTTGTGGTTATCGACGTAAACGAAGAAAAAGTCGCCCACCTTCATGATGAGAACATTCCCGCCGTGCTTGGAAATGCGGAAGAAGAAGAGGTGTTACGAGAGGCCGGGCTTGAACAGGCGCAGGGTCTTATTCTGCTGCTCCCACAAGACAGCGACAACGTGTTTGCCACACTCGTGGCCCGTGAAGTGCGCGCAGATCTCACCATTCTTGCCCGTACCAACGACGTAAAAAACCGCCGCAAGTTGATTCAGGCCGGAGCAAATAAAGTCATTGCCCCCCTGGATGTGGGTGCGGACCGGATGTCGCAGGTGATCTTGCGCCCCAACGTCGACCAATTCATGGAGCGGGTATTGCGCACGACAACGCTCGGCCTTCAGATGGATGAAGTTCAGGTCGAGAGTGGAGCCCCTCTGGCAGGCAAGTCCCTTGCCCACAGCAAGTTTCGTCAACAATTTGATGCCATCGTCATTGCCACCATCGATGGTGAAACCGGCGAAATGAAGTTTAACCCCGGCCCTAATGACCAAATCGATGCCGGTGACATTTTGATTGTCTTGGGCAGCGAAGACATGATCAGTAAGGTGCGCGCTATTGGATGCACAGCAACGCGTTAGTGCCCCTTCTATTATCCACCCACCCCCTACGATGAATGGAAACCTGTGCGCCGGTGCGGGGTGTTTATGCCCGTCTTGATTCGCATGGTCATCTAGCGCGCGTATTTCTATGAAGCGTCTTTTAGTCCTCTGTGCAGGCGTTCTGTTCGTGGCATCGGGCCTCTCCGATGTCTTCGCCCAGGGCTACATCAACCAGACCGCTATCGAAAGCATCCTGAATCGGAAGGCGGAAACCCTGGACGACATTCCCGAGGTGTATTACAATTACCGCATCCTTTCCGAGTCAACCGGAAACAGTGTGATTGCTCGTAATCGGCTCTACAAACAACTGGGGCATGGCGATTCCCAACTCGGGCAAGATCGGGCCAAGCTGGTGGAGCTAATCAACCGGCGGCTGCTGGCCCAACTTGCCGTAGGAGACACGATGGTGGTCCCCACGGATTTTGAGCTTGATTTTCGCGCTTACTCCCCTTTCCCACGCTATTACATCGGGGGACGAGAATTCGACAAACTGTTTATCATCGACAAGACGATTCAGGCGTGGGTGGCCTACGAAAACGGTCAACTCAAGCGGTGGGGTATCGTCAACACCGGTAATCCAGACGAATCGCCGACGCCGAACGGGCGCTACAACTTCAACTGGCGCGCCGAACACCGCGTTTCCAGCCTGAGCCCTCCTGGTGAATCGTGGGACATGTACTGGGTGGTTAACTTCCATCATGAACGTGGCATTCACGTCCACCAATATCCCCTGCCTACAGGTGGCCCCACCAGCCACGGCTGTGTACGCCTCGTTGATGCCGACGCCGAATGGATCTATAACTGGGTCGACCTCTGGAGAACAACCGTTGGGGGCGAAGGACTGGGCAGCGCTAGCGGACGCATTATTGAGCAGGGCACGACGGTGCTTGTTATCGGCGAAGACCCCGTCGACCATCCACAGCCCTTTGAGTTCAAAAAGCGGTACCCCATTCTTAAGCGTGTGGCGTTGCCGGAGCATCCTTATGATATTCCACCCGGCACTGCCCAGCAGGAGCACTTCGACCGCATCCGGTTTTCCCAAATGGGCGCAACCAATTAATTCAGCTTTAGGCGCACGTACACGCCCGCTCCCGCCGCACCAGCTATAGGCTGGAGATCAAGTCGCGTGGCGGGGCGGTGATCTTGGTGGCGATGCGTCAGATACCGCGCCGTAAAGAACCCGATCGCTGCTCCCGCCAGAACATCGGTGGGCCAGTGTTTGTCTCGCGCAATACGAGCCACGGCGGTACCCGAAGCGAGTACAAAGAGACTGTACGTTGCTACGTTGGGATAGTACAATACCCACGGTGTTACGACGGCAAAAGCCGCCGTCGTGTGGCCCGAGGGAAAGGAGGCATTTGCACCCGTAAAAGGTTCGAACTGATAGGCTCCGTAATCAGCCTCGGGTCTTAAACGCCCTGCAACCAGTTTCAACGAGCGTGTCATCATCCCGGCGTACACCAGCGATTGCAGGGATGTGAAGGCCGCATCCTGCAACCGATCATTGTTGGTTGCCAGGGACAACACAAAAACCCCTGCCGCAACAGGAGGCACTTTAGGGCCACCGAGTTCATTTGTTACATTAAGAAAAGAGGCAAATCCTCCCCGGTACCCTTCCTGCACACCACCAAGCACCGGATCGTCGAGAAACAGCCCAGGCAGCAGAATCATGGACGTACTCATGGCCACATTGGGCATCTGACGCCCTATGTGTTGTGCGTAGGCCCCGGCATCTTGATACGACCAATGTAGAAACCGCGCCCGACCTTGTTCTTGCGCAAGGGCTGGATATAGCAGGCCGCTGGATATCAACAGGCATAAGCCCAGCCCCTTTGAAAGGTGGAGTCGTATGGATGGGGTCGTTTTCATCTTCTTCGATGGTGTTTTTGTGCGCGTGTTGATTCGTAAGACGGTATGCGCTAGGGCATCACCAAATCGACCAATACGATTTCTTCTTCATCGTCCAAATTTTCCTCTTTTATAACCCCGATGCCGGGGCAATAGTATTTGTGCTCCAAAACATCGGGCTCCAGCGGTGTGGTGTCCTCCGTTTTGAGACAACCCGTGTAATTTCCCGCTGGTACATTCACCGCAACGTCGAGGGCTAGAATCCGTCCTCGGTCTTCTGCCTCTCCTGCATAATACTCCTGATAATAAGCCTGCCCGACGGCGGGCGAAGCAGGCATGATAATTCCGGCTTCGGCACCATCCACACCTGCCTCCCAGGCTCCACACGCACAAACGACCTGCCCATTCTCAATCTCGTACGTGTCTTCTCCCAGATACCATACGTTACCCTCGATGTCTTGTGCAAACCAGTCGTAGGTATCTTCAATCAGATCACCATCTAGGTACACCCGATCCCGCACTACGGTGACCATCACCCCCGCCACCTCACGCGTATCGGCCAGCACTTCTACCACCACACGCTCCAGCCCATCTTCGGTTTGCCCCTCGTACGTCCGCACCATGCCTGGTGTCAGTGGAAACAGCGGATGGGTAACATCGGCCTGGAAATTCGTGGCATTAAACGGGACTTCGTAGGTTACTTCAAACATGTCTTCGTTGTTGTTGGAATCGCAGGCGGTTAGAAAAAAGAGCACACACATACTCGCCATGAACATTCGTTGTATGGACGGACCCATGATGCACCTCTGCTTGGTTGAATAAATCGATTTGACATAAAAAGGGCAGGCTACGGCTCCACAAGGAGATAAATCCCTTGATTTCGTAGCCTGCCCTTCCTCGGGTTCAGGCAAAACTTCAGCGTTAGCCGAACAGCCCCCCATCGTCGTCGCCATCCTTGGGCTCGACTTCCAGGGCGACGCGGCTTCCGTCTTGCTCTTCGTACTCAACCTCAACTTCGTCTCCCACCGTCACATCCGCCAGACTGTCGTAGCCATCTTCAAAAACGGTGTCGGCCGTAACGGCATAGCGAATGCCATCAACCGTGAGGCCGTCACTATCCACGGCCTCAACAATGCCGGTGGCTTCTTGCTCGTTTTCAAAAATACCTTCGATGGTGTCACAACCGACCATGCCAAATGCGAAGACGCATAACATCAGGGCAGCGCGTAGGGTGTGGTTTCGTTTCATGGGTGGTTCTCCTTTCTTTTGGATGACTGAATCCCGACATGGGCCCATTGCCCGTTCTTATTTTTATGACCCTTTTCTCCCCTCATACCCGTAAGCCTTGGCGCAAAAAATTTCGCTCCTTTTATTCTTTCCACATCCTGTTTATAGTCCTCGACATATAGGCAACCGTACCATACCGAGGAACTGACAACCCGGCGCAACTTCATACCCCGCTATGTGCAGACTATCGAGGCGTAGGGGAAACAGTTGATATTGAAACCCGGCAAATACGCCAAAGCCACCCGACAGATTGGAATAAACCCGAAGGGGTTCGGCAAACGGGTTTTCGTTTGTGAAGTACTGGGCGTTTGCGGTGATCCAATACTGGTACAACTCCTCCGAAGCAGAAACCACCACGACAACAAAGGCCCGATGGATCACTACATTCGCATCGGGTGAGGGGCGGTCGTATTGAAGGAGGAATTCGAGGGGAAAAGATGCTCCATCGAACAACCCATCGCTGAAAAACGCCTCACGGTAGACCGTGGCATCCGTTTCCAAAAATTCGATGCCGCCCTCCCGCAACGCGGTGTTGCTACTTTCAAATGGAAAAAGGGAGGGAGGCAGTGGCGTCCATTGACCGGTGGTTCGGTCTTCCTTCATCCGGAGTTGAACCACGAACAGTCCGTAATAATCAGACGTGCTGACCGGATCTTCAAGTACTAGGTTAACTCGGACCTTCTTTCTCCTCGCCTCTTGGTTTTCTTCGGCGATTACGTTTTCCGTAAAATGACGAATCGCGGGGGGAGCGGGGAGCATTCCACTTCCTTGTGTGACCTCAAAACCGGGCGCCGCAACCCGTATGGAATAGGCTTGATCAACACGTGCACCTGCGCCATTTGCCAGATACAATCCGGTGTCAGCACGGGTAGGTTGGGCGAGAAGGTGATCGCCCTGCCAAACCTCCACGGTCGCTTCCTCCACGGGAGTAGGGGCTTCGGGAGAGGTGAAGGAAACGGACCGCGATACCCGAATAGCCCACACACTGTCGGGAGTGAAAAAGCCATGCACCACCAGTTGTGGCTCATGTTCGGGAACGGTCACCTCTACCACCGTCTCACAGGACGCGGTGAGCACCCCGATGGTCAAGCATAGCAATGGCCACACGGTACGCATCTCTTCTTCCTCAAAAGGCAAAACGGTAAGACAGGAAGGGCAACACGGGGAAAAGGCTCGCTTGTTTGTAGGTCAGCCCTCCCGAAGGGGAACGGGTGGTGAATAAATAGAAGGGATTTTTTCGGCTGTAAACGTTGTAGGCACCCAAAGACAACGTCCCCTCTCCCACCCCCAAGAGGGCCGACCTTAAATGCCAGTTCAACACGAGATCGAGCCGATGATACGCTGCCATCCGGAAGCTTCCCCGGGCATCATAAGCCCGCAACTCAGGTAGATTCGATTGTCCGGTGAAGTATCCAAAATCCAACAACCGCCCGTCGGCAAAGCGGTCGCTTGCCAGTGTGATTGCTTGTCCAGTCCCGTACACCCACGTCAACCCTATGTCGAGCCGCTCCCCCAATTGACGCGATCCAACCACTGATATGTCATGCCGCCGATCATAGCGATAGGGGAAGACAGCTCCGCTATTCAGTGACTCAAAGCGGCGTTCGGTCCATGACAACGTATACCCCACCCACCCCGTCGTTCGGCCTGTTTTTTTCCGAACAAATACTTCTGTGCCATAAGACCACCCACGCCCTACAGCTACCTGATCCTGCCAATCGGTATTGGGGGCGATGAAGCTGGCGCCTGGCTGGTACTCCAACAACCCACGCATGTCTTTATAATACGCCTCCACACTTGCCACGAAGCGGTTTCCCAGGTTCAGCTGGGTACCAGCAGCCACCTGCCAGGACCGTTGCGGTCCGATCCGGTCCGTGGCTGCCAGCCAGAGATCGGTGGGCATGTTGATCCCCGTGTTGGTGAGCAGATGGAGATACTGTTTCATCCGCACAACGGAAACCTTGAGGGACCAGTTTGGACGCACCAGATAACGGCCGGCGAGCCGCGGTTGAAGCGAGCGATACGTGAGGCCGTTTACTCGCAAGAGCGACGCATGAAGCCCCAGGTTCATCTGAAGGCTCGTCGAGAGGGCGACTTCATCTTCAGCAAAGAGAAAAGCTTCGGTCCCTTCAAACGGAAAGGCATTGGGCGTGAGCGTCGTATCCACGACCCCGGCTTGAGAAAGCCGGAGCCGCAGGCTACTTACACCGGGGTTGAAGCGATGACGGGTCACCTGCCCTCCCATTCGCAGGTCATGCAACGGTCCCGCCTTGTACACCACATCAAGGCGAGCTCCGAGATCACGAACCCCGGAGCCGTACGTGATTTCCTCAGATTGGTGTACAGGCGGGCTGCGTTCTGCGATTTGCTCCAGGCTGGTTTTGACATCAAACACATACCCGCTGTAATACAGGCTTGTGTTTGCAAATAGGGCATTGGAGAAAAGATGGTTCCACCGTAAGGAGGCCGTTGCATTGCCCCAATCAGCGCCTCCAGTGTTACGCTGGCTTTGTACCGGATCGCGGGTCCGGTCGACGGTTTCCAGCGCCGAGCCGTACACGTCGCGCCCGCCATACAGGGTGAGATACAAACGATCGCGTGGGGAAGCGGTAAGGCTAAGCTTGGCATTTGCGTCGTAAAAGTAGGAGACCAGCTTTTGCCCTTCGGCCAGCCTCCTGTTTAAAAACGGCCGTGCCAAAACATCGATATAGGTCCGGCGGGCCGAAACTAAAAATGATGCCCGCCCCTTCGACAACGGCCCCTGCACAGTAAACGAAGAGAAGACCAGCCCGACGGTCCCATCTGCTTCGTATGCCTCCTTGTTCCCGTCTTTCATCCTCAGGTCAACAACCGACGAAAGCCGTCCACCAAAACGAGCGGGAAACCCTCCTTTGATGAGTTGGACGCGATCTACTGCATCCGCATTAAAGACCGACAGAAAGCCAAAAACATGGCTCGGATTATAAATTGGTGCCCCATCAACCAGGACTAGATTTTGGTCTGGGCCTCCGCCACGAACATACAGCCCTGTGGAGCCTTCCGTCCCCGACTGCACACCTGGCAGCAGTTGAAGGGTCTTCAGGACATCCACTTCTCCCATAAACGAAGGCAATTGTTTGACTTCTTCTGCCGTCAGCGTCACGGCGCTCATCTGTGTCGAAGTCACGACATCCTCTTCCCGGTCAGCAATCACCACAGCTTCGTCCAGGTCGAAGATGGCGGGCTGCAGCATAAACTCATGCTTGGTGTCCCGGTCCAGCACCAACGTATCTGTTTCAGCCTCGTACCCCAAATACCGCGCGTGTATCACCGCCTCTCGTGCAAGGGGTGTTGCCAAGCGGAAAAAGCCCTCCTCATCCGTAAAGACCCCCACGTTATGAGTAAGGGAAAAAACATAAGCGCCGGAGAGCCCCTCCCCGCTTTCGGCATCCGTCACGTGTCCGCTCAGGGTAACGGTTGGCAGCGATTGGGCCTTTCCCCCTGCCACCAGCAGAAGCCCCAGCAATACCCCTGCGAGTGCCCCGTACCCGGTGTCCCTGTGGTTGCGCATGGCGTATGATAGTCCTGTCCTTTTAGAGAGGACCCGTTGCCAGGCTTCTATGCGTACTGAGGGCTGTATTTACCGGCTCAATCGTAACGAAAACGAAGGGATAAACGATGCCGCGTGACGCGCCTGCGAGACGTATTGTTGTGCCGACTCATCATACCGCAGGCTCCAATCGGTGACATTCTGACGCCCTAACACATTCATGATACTGACCCGGCCTTGAATACCCACCCCAGCCACCATGCGAGCATACGCTACTCCCAGATCCCATTGTGCAAAAGCCGACCGGGTGTGACGGGAGGGGTTGGACAAATCAAAAGGAGCGAATAACGGCGTCTCTGGATTCGGCTCCAGAAAATCATAATATCCCTGCCGAAAGCCCCAGCTTCTTCCGAATACCCCTTCCCACCGGCTGAGCACTGTCCAATGGTCGCCCACGCGGAGGTTGATCGATGCAAAGATACGATGTGGCGCATCCCACGGGACGGGCACGTAAGCTTCTTCAAAGCGGTTCTCGACCCGCCGCTTTGCTACGGCATATTCATACTGGGTGCTCGCCTGGATCCGTTCTCCGCGAAAGCCAACCTTTCCGGAAACGCCATAGGCATACCCCTTGGCCTTCGCGAGCAGATTGTCGCTCACACGGGCATAATTCAACACCAGCAAATGGGGTTGGTGTTTGTAGTACGTCTCGACGGTGAGTTGCCAGGGCGACCGCCATTGATACAAAACGGCAGCCGTAGCATGATAGGCTTCAGGCGGTCGCTGATCTGCACCCACCGGCAGCCAAAAGCGGACGCGGGGCAACAGCGAAGCAACGTTGTAGGTCGCCACATCGAAGGCTTGCAAGTATTGCCGATAGCGCCCTCCGGCGACTCGAACGGCCCAACGCCCCTCTATCCCTGATGCCTGGTCATATTGCCATGTAAGACGCGGCTCCATGTAGACCCGGCGGTGGCCCGGCAAATAGGTAAAACGCATTCCCACCTTTAATGCACGCTGCGTACCAAGACTTACCCGATCTTCGATAAAGCCACTTGTCCGCCAACGAAGTGGGTTTACGGAGGCAGCCTGCACAGATTCAGGCGAAAAAGGGTCGAGCACGAGGGCAAAGTCACTGCCCGTATAGGTCGTTGCCACTTTGCCGGAAAGCATATGACGAGGAGAAGCGGCCCAATCCCCTTCTACATGAAGTCCTGACTCCGCGACGTTGTTAAAATCATTAACAGAGGTACGGGCCAACCCCACGGCTTCGAGCCCACCCAGACTAAAAGGATGCAGCAGTTGATAAGCGGTATGCCATACCTGCGCGTTCAGGAACAACCGACTATTTTGCACCCATTCGTACCGTAGTTGTCCCGCATAGTTATGCCAACGGTACGCGTCCTCAAATTCTGCCTCCTCATCTTCCGCGAGATGAACGTCGTCAATCCCAAAGGCCCCCGATCCCTGGTAGGCAGAAAAGCGCACGCTGCGGAGTCCCCCTAGTTGAAGCCGCGCCGATGCATGCACATCGTGAAACCCAACCTCTAGGGGCCCCGATACCAGTTCTTCCGTCACCTCGGCGTCAAGTGTGTTTTCACCACTGCTTAGGGCATTTATCAAGAAAAGGTCAGGACTCGCCCATGTGCGAAACAAGTCCTCTAAGCGTTGTGGCGTGCGTACATCCCACAATCCTTTTCGCCATGCCACCATCCATTGGGCGTCAGACGTGTTGCCACGGGAAGCTTCTCCGTTCCACCGTGCATTCACGCTCAGCGGATCAACCTGAACCATCAGGGCTGGCCCCTCCCCCTTCGCAAGCGGTTGTTCAATTTCGATGACCCCTGACAACCCACTCCCATGCGCAGCGTCAAACCCGGCTTTGCGAACGGTCACTTGCTGGACAGCAAAGGGGCTGAACGGCCCAACAAATCCGCCATTGGGGATAGGCACAAAGATGGGGAGTCCGTCCAGGAGAAAATGCTGCTCATTGGAGGCTCCGCCCTGCACGTGCACGTCCGAGAGCGCATCACCAAGCCGAACCCCAACTACACTGCCAACCTGTTGCACCACGTCGGGCGTCCCCAACACGGGGGCATCTTCTAGTTCAGGCGTTTCCGCTCCCAATTCATCGGATGGGATTCGGGCTTCGAAGCCATTGACAATAACCGGAGTCGCCAGTACCACCCGGGGACGCATCGTCATCCGAACGGGCGTTGCTTCTCCAGCGCTCACCCAAATGGTGTCGGCCTTTTCATGATAGGCAATGTGGGTCACGATTAGCCGATGGGCCCCGGGCAACAAGGCAGCAAACGCAAAACGACCGTCCCGGTTGGTTACCCGTCCGATTTTTTCTCCCACTATGAAGACATGCGCATCGGACAGTGGGACTCCCGTCGCTGCGTCTTGAACCACACCGGTCAGTTGGACACGGGGCGAACTGTATTCCGGGTGGGGAATTAGGATATATGTCCCGGAAGACAGGCGCGCAAAATCCACCCCCGTCCCTTCTAGTACACAAGCCAACAGAGCCTCGGCGGGCACACGTTCGACCTTGCAGTACGTGGTCCTGTTTTCAACCAATGCCGTCTCATAAGCCAGGTTTAGCGGGGTTGTATCAAGTACATATTCAAGGGCTTCTCGAAGCGGGATGCCTACGAGTGCAAACGAATACCGCTCTTCCGATTGCGCTGCACTTTCAACCGCCGTGCTCGCCCCGAGCAGCACCAACACCAAAAGCCGCCCCAAAAGGACAGCCCATCTATTTGATAACGCTAGATGCATTCGATCAAATACTGACTGCCCCGGAATGCTTGGCGTCATCCATGAGAACATAGCCCGTCGCCGTAGCGCGGTACTGCAATCCCAGAGCCAGGGAGATGTCGTGCAGCATTGTTTCCACGTCTTCCACCCGGTCAAAGGCGTACGTAAACCGGCGCTGGCTATTGATCCCCAACTCACAGGAAATCTCTATGGCAAAACGGCGGGACATTTCGCCCAAGATGTCGCCCAACGGCTCGTCTTTAAAAACAAACCCACCGCGTCGCCACGCCGTCGCATCGGCCACCGAAGCCACGCCCGCTGGCACGGCATCGATGACCCCTTGAGTTACTCGCCGGGTGTCACCGGGAGCCAGTTCCACCGCTGCCTGCCTGCCTTCCCTTGCAGCCAGCGACACCTTTCCTGACGCTAAGGTGACCATCGTCTCCGGCACCGACGCCGAAGGCCAGGACCGTACATTAAACCGCGTACCAAGGACCGTGACGTTGGCATTAAAGGTTTGAACCACAAACGGGCGGGCATCATGTGAAACATCAAAAAAAGCTTCTCCGGTGAGTTCGACCTGCCGAATGGCTCCAAAATGGCGACGGTACTGTAGCGTAGAACCACTGTTCAGCTCCACCTCTGATCCATCGGGGAGTTGCACCACCGCCATGTTTCCCAAAGCAGCAGTATGCGTGATCGGCTGTTGCCACCATCCCCAACCGACACCGATCGCCATCAGCAGCAGCACAACCACCCCCCCGGTAATCAGGCCCATCCGCCTACCTCGGGTCCGACGATCTCGCGCAAGAGGGCGTCTTCCCTTCTGGGAACGACGCTCTGGAACGCCAGATGCGTTGAGGGCTTCCTGCAATCGGGCGACTTCTTCCGATTCGGAAATGGATGGATCCCCACTCGTAGGTTCTGGCCCGCCCATCACGTCCCAAACCTCCTGTAAACGGGTTGCTTCCTCAGGCTCCACCGAAGAAAGTATATTCTCGATATCGGTATTTGGTAGCTTCATGTTCATGATTCCATCGTCGTCAAAGGGTGCTGCAGGGCATCCATGCGGCGTCGCAATTCCCGCAGAGCTAACAAGATGTGGGTGTCAACAGTACGTTGCGAAAGCTCCATAATCGTGGCAATCTCTCGGTGCGAAAGTCCGTGGTACCGGCTCAAAACAAACGCTTCTGCCCGGCGAGGCGGCAGCATTTCGATCCATCGGTACAGCAGGTGCTTTAAGTTTTGAGCCGATACTTCTTCGGCTATGCTGGAGTCATCGGGGCGTTGATTTAGCACCTCTTCAACGACCACTTCACGGTTTATCCGTTGCTGCTTCCGGTTCACGTTGTAGGCCCGATTGCGCACCATGGTGAACAAAAAAGCCTGGAGGGAAACCTCTATCGTGACTTTCGCTCTGTTTTCCCACAGTCGCAAAAACACATCCTGTAGCACATCGGCAGCGGTAGCGGCATCCCCTGTGATGCGACAGGCATACCGAGTCAGCGGCTCACGAAAATGCCGAAACAGTTCCGTCAACGCCGCTGGGTCTGTGGCCCACCCCGAATGGGTTAACTCCTCCACCACGTGGTCAGGGGCTTGCATGTGTTGGAAAATCCTGTTGTCCGATGCTAGGCGTCCCTTTTTTGATTAAAGGGCGTTTATCCTATGACCACACAGCGCCTTCCCATGCGTACTGGGCACATAAAAAAATCAGCTTGTGATGGGAGCCTGCATCCGCATCGCCTGATACGTGGCGGCCTGTTCTTCTTGCCCAGAGGCCCTGAAATGGTCAATGACATACTGCAAGGCTTTTTGTGTGACCGCATGATCGAGGCCTCGTTCCTCCTGTAGTGTCGAAATCCCCTCCACGATGAACGGTTCGGCATCGACAAAACGCTGCTGTTGACTCAGGCAGCGCCCCAACTGAACCTTGCTCTGCGCAATTCGCCAGTCTGAAGGCGAAAGCAACGATTCATGGATCGTCAGAGCTTCCCGTAGCATTGGCTCAGCCTCAGGGGCGCGTTCGGCATCAACATGCACCAACCCCAGCCAATGCAAGGACTCGGCAAGATCAAGCGGGCTGGCGATATGATCCCGATACATGGAAACGGCCCGGCCCAGGTGTTCGATGGCTTCTTCGTAGCGCCCCTGGGCATGGTACAGCTTCCCCCGGTTGTGTGCGACCACAGCGGTAAACGGATGGGTTTCGCCAAGGCTCTTGACGGCAATGTCCCAAGCACGGCTGAAGGCCTGCTCCGCTGCTTCAAACTCGTCCCGGTCTTGATGCAGCGCAGCCAGGCTGTTGAGCCCGATGGCGACGTAGGGATGCTCGGGCCCCCTTGTTTCCTCGGCAAGCTGAATCGACTCCCGATAAAGCGGTTCTGCTTCATCGAGCCGCCCCACGCTGTGCAACTGGTTGGCGAGGTTGCTCAGGTTGACGGGCAGACTGGCGCGGGATTCTTCGGCGGGCTGTTGCCGCCGGATGGCAACCACCCGCTCCATCACCTCTATCGAGGCTTCAAACCCCGAGGTATATTCCAGCACCAACGCCAGTGTATTCAGCACCTGGGCCACCTCCGGATCGTCGGGACCAAACAGTTCCGTTTTTATCACCACGGCCTCATGGAGGAGCGGCTCAGCGGCCTCGTATTCATCTACACGGTAATGAAGATTGGCCCGTTCCAGCAAGCTTGAGGCAAATTGATCCGCATGCGGGTCCGTTTCCCGAAAAAGAACAATGGCTTCGTCCAGGGCGTCTTGCGCTTCTTCGTATAATCCAAGGGTGCGGTACACCCCGCCAATAACGGTGAGTAATTGGGCCTTCACGACGGGCTGGGCCTCCAATTCGACCCGGATCTTTTCGGCCCCTTGGTCGAGCATCTCCCGGGCTGTCATTCCTTGCGCCTGATTCGGATCAGAGCCTTTGAAGAGATCCACCAAAAAAGCTGTCACTTCCTCCGACTTTTTCATTTCGAGCTGTGCCCGATCTCGCTCCTGTTCCAATTCTTGGGCCTGCTGTGCAATTTCGGCCCGTTGAATCGCCATCAATACGCCAAACCCGAGCACCAACAGAAATACCAGCGTCGCCAGCCCCACCCCTGTACGGTGCCGCTGGATAAACTTCCGTGTCCGATAGCCCACGGTGTCAGGTCGGGCCTTCACGGGGAGCCCCACGAGGTACCGATGCACATCATCTCCCAGCGCCTCGGCGGAGATGTAGCGCCGCTGCGGCTCTTTGTGCATGGCTTTGAGGACAATGGTATCCAAATCCCCACTCAACCGTCGCACCAAGCGATCTACTTCCGTATTTCGGGCGGCACAGATCTCATCCGGGGTGATGGTCCGGGTGGTGCCTCCCAAGCTCGACACCTCCGACGTCCGCCGAACCATGGTCGAAGGTCGTTCGGGGGTTTCTTCGCAGATGGCCCTGGCTATTTCCTCCGTGGCTCTGCTTTTGAGCCGGTACGGACGGTGCCCTGTTAGCAGCGTGTAAAGCAACACCCCGAGTTGATACACATCGGTTGCGGTGGTGATGGCTTCGCCTCGGACCTGTTCTGGAGCCGCGTATTCCGGCGTCATGAGCCGCATCTCGGTGCGGGTTTGTGCCAGCGTAAATGGGGCCAGGTCGGGGTTCAGGAGCTTGGCGATGCCAAAATCAAGTAGCTTCACCTGCCCTTGCTCCGAAACCAGAATATTCGAGGGTTTGAGGTCACGATGCACCACCAGGTTTTGATGGGCAAACTGAAGGGTGGCGCACACTTGCTGGAAGAGTTGTAACCGTTCGGCCACCCCCAGTCGCTTCCGGTCGCAGTAGGTGTTGATGGCTTCGCCCCCTTCCACATACTCCATGACAAAATAGGGCCGCCCGTCTTCGGTCATGCCCCCATCGAGCAAGCGGGCGATGCCGGAATGGTCGAGTGCCGCCAGAATCTGCCGTTCGCCCCGGAATCGCCGCAGGATCTCCTCGGTGTCCATGCCGCGCTTCACGATCTTCAGCGCCACACGTTTGCGAAACTGTTCGTCGTCTCGCTCGGCGAGATAGACCGCCCCCATGCCTCCCGTCCCGATGCGTTTTACGATGCGATAGGCTCCGATGTGTTGGCCTTCGAGTGGCGCTGGTTCTACGAGGGCATGAAAAGACGCCGCCGAGTCTTCCAAAAAGCTGGGGTCGTCGTCGTAGGTCTCTAGTAGCGCCAGGACTTCTTCAAACAGCGTTTCATCATTCTGACAGGCCGTTTTCAAATACAGCGTACGGCCTTCGCGCGGCTGTTCCAGCGCCGCATCAAACAGGGCTTGAATCTCCTGCCAGCGTTCAGGGGTCATGTCTCTTTTTTGACGGTGGGAATACGTTTCTAATATACATCGGCGACAGGTGCCGAACATCTACCCCGGGGGTCGCGAGGGCCGCTAGCTCCGAATGCGTCATGCTTCCGTTGCTGATCAGATTTCACTCGGGGTGTCCTCTTTTATCAGGGATTGGCGCGTTGATAATATCGGCGGGCCCACGCATGGATCAGTATACAGCGGGTCTGCCTCTCTATTCTCTTTTTGCCGATCACATCGTGACACGCGTTCTCATGAAAAAGCTCCCCTTCCTTTTCCTGTTTCTTCCGTTCCCGCTTTTCGCTCAATCTCTCACCCCGCTGGAGCCACCGTCTCCACAAAACAGCGGTCGCTTTGGCAACGTGGTGGCCATGGGGGCATTGGATGACGACGCCGCAGCCGAGATCTTAATCGGGTCTCGCGAAACCCAAACTGACGACGGGGCGGGCCGGATCTACATTCTCGACGACAACGGAACAGCCCTTCATTCAATTGATGCACCGAACCCAGAACCCGATGGTTCTTTCGGGAACGCCCTCGCTGCCGGGGGAGATATCGACGGCGATGGTCACCGTGATGTTTTTGCCTGCGCCTCCAACGAGGACCCGGATGGCATCGACCGTGCCGGAAGGCTGTATGCCTTTTCGAGTGCCACGGGAAACCTACTACACACCATTGCTTCGCCCAACCCGGAGGATAGGGGCTACTTCTGTATCCAGGCTGCGCCCGTAGATGATCTGGATGGGGATGGTGAAGAAGACGTATTGATTAGTGCTGCCTCAGAAGATGGTGGCGCGGGCAACGCCGGTCGCACCTATGTGCTGTCCAGCGTGACGGGGGCGGTCATTCACACCCTTGAATCACCCAACCCCGAATCGATCAGCCGCTTTGGCAGCGCCCTGGCTGCTTCCGACGACCTCAATGGCGATAACATCCCTGATATTTTTGTGAGTGCCTCTGGTGAAACCGTAGAGGGTCTGACAGGAGCAGGGCGTGTGTATGCCTTTTCTGGTGCCGACGGTTCCGTTTTGCGCACGTTCGTCTCGCCCAATGCACCCGCGGAGGATGTTTACTTTGGCAGTGGCATCGCGGCCCCCGGCGACCTGAATGCAGACGGTACTCCTGATTTATGGGTTGCTGAGTTGCCGGTAAATAGAGGCGACGGCACCAATGGTCAGGTCTACGCCCTTTCTGGACTCGACGGATCCTTGCTGTATACCATTACGTCGCCCAACGCACAACCCGATGGCAGTTTCGGATTCAGCCTTGCCGCCACTCCTGACCTTACCGGCGACGGCATCGCAGATGTGCTGGTGGGTGCTCCGGAGGAAGACGCCGATGCCGACCGGGACGGACGTAGCTATGTGTTCTCAGGTGCCGACGGCTCCGAATTTCGGACGTTTGTGTCGCCCAACGCTGCTTTCATCAGCCGGTTTGGCTTTGCCGTAGCCGCCCCTCCTGTCACGACACCTCCTGCCGACGCCTATTTGATTGTGGGTGCCTCTACGGAGCATTCGGGGGAATTTGCGTCGGGACGTTCCTACCTGATAACCCCGGGTGTCTCGAGTGTGGCACTGGAACATCCAGAGGTTCTTGCTTCGCTTTCAATCTCTGCTGCCCCGAATCCGGCGCAGGGCAACACGACACTCGTGTTCAACCTTACTACCTCTGCCCAAGTACGGCTCTCCATCTATGATGTACTAGGGCGCAAGGTACAGGACGTACTCCATCACACCCTTTCACCAGGAGCGCATCGTGTCCCCGTTTCGCTCGACGCATATCCTGCTGGTCTCTACCTGTATCATCTTGAGGCTGAAGGCGTGGTTGCGACGGGTCAACTGGTCGTGTTCTGATTCATTCTACTCCTTCTCCCAGATTCAACTCGCCCCCGTGTCATGAAAGCTCCTTCCTTTTTAATCTGCTTGATGGTGGCGGCCCTGCTGCTTCCATCCGTGGCGATGGCCCAGCCCTACGCTCCAGCACTAGATCGTGCCTCCCTCCTTGGCATGCGATATTATTCCCAGTCAGGAGGATTAATGGTGGAGGGACTTCAGGTAGTATTTCCTCCTGCGGAGGATGTTGAAGGATTGCTCTCCTTGACGAACCAAAGTGGAGAAGCCGTGGCCTCCATTCCCCTTCGGCTGGAACGATGGCCCGACTACCCAGCCTTCGGGATGCTGCGCGCCAACGGACCCGGAATTGCACACTTGAACGCAGGGGGCACCTACACCCTTTCGGTTTCCCTCGGAGACGACGAAATCGCATCCCTGACCTACACGCTGATGGAAAAAGCGTCGGGTGATCCTTTCAACCCACAAAAGACATACTTTCGTGACGGCCCCTGGCAGCGGCTCGCCTATCTTTCCGCACCCATGGAAAAACCCGACGAAGCTTTGCGGTTGAATTACTGGGTTAGTCTACGCGAGATAGGCTTCGATGAACGCACGTCCCTTTCGTTAACCCTCCATCATGGAAACACCGTGAAGGCCAAAAGCCGCTCCGACTTTGTTGCAAGCAGTGAAAACTGGCAGTTTTTTTCACATCCTCTCGTTAAACCTGATGGCGCCCATCATTTCACCTTGTCCGATCTAGCCGCCCAGGACGGCGCCTATACCATCACAATTTGGGCGCATGAGAAGGCCTTCAAAACATACAACCTCGCTGTTCGGGAAGGTATCGTCATCCCTTCTTCAGATAGTGAACTCTCTACGACGCCAAATCCTGAGTTCCTTACTCCACGACGCATCAACACATCTGCCGGAAGTGGCTCTCGGTACTTTATGGAGGATGTCTTTTGGATTGAAGCCCAATAACTATTGCTCACCTACGCCCCTCAGACTCATGAACACATATCACATTCCGACCTTTTTTCTACTCCTGGGAACGTTGCTCTCGGTTGCTTGCGCGTCCCCTCCCCGAGCCCTTAACGACTGGGAGTTTTTAGGTGATCGCACGGTTAATCACCGCCTTGACCGCGATGAGATTCGTGTCACGGTGCGCGAAGGCACGTTCCGGCGTATCAAGCTCAAAGTGCTGCGGAGCGAGGTCGCCTTCCTGGACGTGAAGGTCCATTATGCCAATGGAGGCGTAGAGGATGTTTCGCTCCGTCGAAACATACCAGCGGGTGGCGAGACCCGGGCGATCGATTTGAATGGCCAAAACCGCATCATTGAAAAAGTAGTCTTTCATTATACGTCCACACAACGACGGCGGAGGCCAGCGGTGGTACAACTATTTGGCCTGCGCTAACCCTTTTAACCATTCCTGCCTTGTACCTCTTGAGCACCGAAGCTTCTTCGGTGCTCTTTTTTCTTTTCGCTACTCCTAAAAATTTATTCGTATTCCTTTCTGTGGGCCGTTGCTGTCCGCGAAATCAGTTTCCCACTCCTGCGTGATCTATAACCTGTTCGTGTGATGTCTAGCTCGAATCGCTTGCATGATCTTATCACACATTCTCCTCAACCTACTTCCAAGGTAACCACCCCCATGACACAGAACGATCATTTCTCCGCGTGGCGGAACACCCGTAATGTAGCACGGCGACGCAACCACCTCATGCTATTCGGTTGCTTGCTTATCATGGTTCTTCCTATTCTTGGGTTTCTCACTCTCGACACCGCATCCGATGATCCCCACGAACCACTTGCAGTAAATGCCAGCGAGCAACTCATCGGGCACAGCCTTGGAACCACCGCCCTGCAATTTGGCACGGAACAGTTGGCCGTCCAGGACACCGAAGACATTCACTACCTGACGGTCCAGCGTACCGCTCCGATCCCTCTCGATGCTCCTGTCTTTTTGACCTGCGAGGGTAGCCAGGCCTTTGTACGGACCGCTGATGATCTTTCGCCTTCGCCAGTCGTCAAGCTTCCCGAATCAATTTCCTGCCCCAGTTCTCGTCTCTAACCCAACATTTACGATGACATCGTTTGTGGCTTCTTGTCTCAAGCGTTGACAATACAGCCTTTCTACAAGCGCCCAGATTACGATTTGGGCGCTTGTTTTTTTCTGAAGCCTTATCTCCACCTCAGAAAGTATCCGGCAGTCAATGCTGGCCCCGCGGGCATGTTGCGTCCTGCAAGTGGAAGACGTAAACCGAGTTCTCCCGTGCCAGGACCCAGTTTTATTCCCATGGACGGGAAGAACTGCAGGAGTTCACGGCGTTCGTCCACTAGCGCTTGTTCTTGCGAGGCGTGGTGTTGGACTGGCGTATATCCGTAGATCCCCTCCGCAACAAATTTCCAGGTGAACCGCCCAGCCGTCTCCCCCAGGCCAAGCAACATAAACAGTTCATCGCCGGGCTCAAACCCGGTCCCTTCATTCCGTTCACGCCATCGGTAGCCTACCCACAGAAAAGAATAGATGGGTATGGAACGAAGGGTAAACCCCGCCTCACCGATGAGTTCAAAATCCCGCTGGCCTTCCCCTACCGGAATGATAGTGGCACCTTGCTCAAAATCACTTGAAGGGATTTTAACCCCCGCCCGGATTGAAACAGGGATATTAATTCCTACGATGGGGGCCCCAACCCGGAGGTGCAACTTCGGGTCACTGATCCCTGTGTTGCTTCGATTCTGTACCGCATCGTTAAACTCAAGCCGATGGTACGGTACCTGCACCCACAGATCCACGCCCCGGAGCAGTCCCACCGTCCCCGTTACAAAGACTGATGTGGTTAAGGAGCGTCCCGATTCATGAAACAAGGGTTGGAGAGCACCATTGCTTCCATACTGCTGACGCGTTTCATGGTGATACACACTAAGTTGGATCCATCCCCGACCCGGCGCCTCTACCCACTGGGCCCGGGCTTGCTCAATTCCAAAAATTGTTGCCCCCAAAAGAAGCGTGATAATGATAAACCCGTTCTGCCAGCATTCTGTTGATTTTTCTGAACGCTGGACTTGGTACCAATCCAGCATCTTTTTTGAATGGCGGGCCCCTTCCTTGTTCGGTGATTTTATTGCTTTAGAAGTCAGCACCCTGTTCTGGCAGTTCCAATCAATGATTTCATCTTGACTTTCTTTGAAGATGTTCTTGATCCCATGTTACAGCCGCATAAATGATCCCGCTACCACCGTTACCTTCTCTGGATCAGAAGCGGCTGTGAAAGCAGAACCCCATCGATCATTTCTACTGAACATACAATGCGCTACTCATCTGCTTCTACCCGCAGCCTTTTCCTGTTGATCGCACTGCTGTTTGCGACCCCGCTCCTCGCCCAGGCACAATCGGGAAAACGAGGGTATTATGGCGAACGTCGCTATTCCCGGTATCAGCCCTCCAACACCGAGGGATTTTTTCTACAAGGACACCTAACCGCCGCTGGCTTAGAAATCGAGGATTTTGAAACCGACGGTGGTGGCGGCTTTGGCCTAAAGGTTGGATATGGCCTCAACCCAATCGTCACGCTTTATGCAGGGATTGACGTCGCCGTGATTGAAGACCTGGACCTTCCTGGCTTCGACCTGGGCCGCCGATTTGATGACGATTTCCGATTTGGGGACGATGAATTTGGATACTTCTCCCTCGATTTAGGCACCCAGTTGCATTTCGGAAGTGGCCGCAACAAGCTGGTGCCTTACCTCGACTTGGCATTGAGTTATTCTGGCATAGCCTACGAAGTGGATAATGGCTTTTTCAGCGATGAAGATGTGACCATCAGTGGAGGGGGCGCTAGTGTGGGCGCAGGCCTGAAGTATTTCATTTCTCCAACGGTTGCCCTCGACCTCAGTTTAACGGGGACTGTTGCTGAATATGAGGATGTAACCATTGACGGTGAAGAACTCCATATTCCTCTGGAACTCGATGCCAGCGCTGCCCGTCTGGGCTTTGGAATTTCCTGGTATCCGAGCCGCTAACGATGGACGAAACCCTGCCTCCCCCTTACAACGTCGAGGAAGCCCTTCAACACCTGACTGCAAATGACCCAGATCTAGCCCGGCTCATTGACCGTATTGGCCCTTTTACCCTTCAGGTCAGAGCCGGGTTTGATCCTTTTCAGGCACTCTTGCGCTCTGTGGTGTATCAACAACTTTCTGGTAAAGCGGCCGCCACTATTTTTGGCCGCGTTAAGGACCTGTTCCCCGATCAAACACCCACGCCGCAGCACCTTTCGCTGCTTTCAGACGATGTCCTTCGGGGCGCAGGCATGTCCAGGGCCAAGGTTGCATCGGCCAAAGACCTTGCCGCCAAAACCATCGATGGGACCATCCCGGATCGTCAACGCTTATTATCCCTCGACGATGAAGTAATCGTCGAACGGCTCATCCAGGTGAGAGGCGTTGGGAGATGGACTGTAGAAATGCTCCTCATGTTTTATCTGGGTCGCCCAAACATACTGCCTGCTACCGACTTGGGCGTGCGGAAGGGGTTCATGCGCACCTACGGGCTAGAAAACATGCCAACGCCTAAGCACATTTTGGCTCATGGCAACACATGCTGGAACCCCTTTCGATCTGTGGCTAGCTGGTACATGTGGCGTGCTGCTGACGAACCAGAAGATGCCCGTCCCGCTTCCTGACGGTTCCATTGCCTCGTTTAAGAAACTGTCTGGTCCGTCGAATTGGGGCTTTGCCTAGTTGAGACGTGTAGCAAATCGTTCAACAATTAAGTTGCCCACGTTGAGAGCTGCTGTTGCCGCTGGTGAGGCCGCATTTATCACATGAACCATCCGCTCTGTCTCGTCAAAAAGGAAATCTTGTACGAGTTCACCTTTTCGTGTGACGGCCTGTGCCCGCACTCCCGCCTCCGTAGGGACGATGTCTTCAAGGGTTATTTCAGGAATTAGGTGCTGGAGGGCATTCAGGTAGAACTTTTTGCTCAATGACTGCCTGATCTCTAGCATTCCCTTTCGCCAGTGTCGGGTAGCGAGCCGCCGGAACCCAGGAAACCGCAAAATCTCCAATAATTCCTTGCGGTCGACCGTTCCAAAGGTATACCCTTCTCGCGCAAAAGCCAGGACGGCGCTGGGCCCACACTCCACCCTTCCATCAATCATGCGGGTGAAATGAACGCCCAGGAATGGAAAGGCAGGATCAGGAACGGGATAAATCAGATTTCGACACAAGGTGCGGGCAGACGGCGTGAGGTCAAAGTATTCGCCTCGGAAAGGGACCACCTGAACTGTCGGAGCTTGCCCACTCATTTGCGCAATGCGGTCTGCGTATAACCCACCACAATTGATCAGATAGCGAGCCTGTATTTCTCCTGCCGTGGTGGTTAATACGATCCGATCAGGCTGACTATTAATGTCGAGCACTTCGGTCCGTAATAAGAGCTCATATCCATGGTCTTGTATTAACTCGGCAAGTCGCTTACATACCCCTACATAATCAACGATGCCTGCTTCAGGAACGTAAATCGCTTCGACGCCCACCGTATGCGGTTCCATTTCTTTTAATCGCTCTGGCCCTATCAATTCACAGGCAACCCGGTTTTTTTTCCCTCTTTCATAGATGGCATGGAGTCGTTGCCGTTCGTCTTCATTCACCGCCACGATGACTTTGCCACACATGTCATAAGCAACGCCTTCCCGCTCACAAAACGCTACCAAGGCCCGTTTTCCCTCTCGGCAATTTTCCGCTTTCATCGATCCTGGGGCGTAATAAATCCCGGAATGAATAACGCCCGAGTTTCTACCCGTCTGATGAAACGCGACGCGTGCTTCTTTTTCCAAAACAGCGACGGATAGATTGGGAGCCCGTTCCATTAATCGAAACGCGGTGGCTAACCCCACGATTCCTCCGCCGATGATGGCAACATCATACATAAAAGTCCTCAAAAACAAGAAGGATGATTCCGCAAAGTACGGGATCATCCTTCTTTCAACCTTGAACTTTTATTTCGAATCCAGAGCGTGAAACTATTTAACGGCTGTGACAGAAATTTGTACCGCCGCTGAGCTCGGCAATGCGGCAACCTGCGCCACTGAGCGGGCGGGCGGGTTTTGGAAGAAATAGGAACCATACACCTGGTTCATTTCCTCGTAATCGTTCATATCAGTGATTAAGATCTGAACCTGAACGATGTTTTCAAGGGTGTACCCACTTTCTCGCAAGAGAGCCCGGATGTTGTTCATCGCCTGGCGGGTCTCAGCCCCAATTCCTCCGTACACGAGCAGGTTGGCGGCAGGATCAATGCCAATTTGCCCTGAGCAATAGATCGTATTCCCCACTTGAATGGCCTGAGAGAAAGGCCCTACAGCGGCCGGAACATTGGGGGTTTCGATCACAGTCCGGCGAACAGGCGTCGTAAGCGAATTGCTTGTGGAAGGAGGCTGCGTTGCCGTTGTTTCGGTGGAAACATCACCGGCGTTGGCCTGGAGGTCTTGTGCTTGTGATACGGTTGCGGTTCCAGCGAAAACAAGCGCGACGAGGAAACAGAGAGAGCGGATCTTCATGACTGTGGGAGAGGATGGTAGGGCAGGGAGCATATAATGAATACAACAGGTTCACGTTTGAGCGCATCTGGGGAGTTGCTCAAACCCCATTGATATTTTCGGGTGGGGTTATCCGTCCTTTCAAGGAGCCGATACCATAGAAACGCACTTTTCGATTGGAAACGCTTCCATGTAATAATAACCCACTTAAAAAATCTTGCCAAATCATTAAATATTTCCCTAATTGCGAACAGACCTCCATTCAACGCTGTTTCGGCTTGCCGATTGAATCAGTTTGAGTCGCAAAATGAAACTATTCGAGGCCCATCTCTTATTGAAGATGCCAATCCTAGAACTAGAAATAGCTTCTTTTCTTATAAAAAGCAGCTTCGCCATTCGTTCTACTTTACAGGCATCCCTCCAAACAGACCTTGTGTTTTAATTCGTATTCCGTAACCACCCTTGCCCCACATGCCTCTGCCCACAACCATAGTTAAGGTTATACAACCTGATTCAACATGGGTAGTTTTTACACATCTTTTGATGGGGTGTGTTTTGTTCATTGGGTGTTCTAAGACCGGTAGTTGGCATCGTTCTGACGCTACGAACAGCACTCCTGAACACCGTGCCTACCTGGATCGAGCGTTACCACTTACCCCCGTTCAATTCAGGGCTGTAACGCTGGATGCCCGCCACCCACCTGATGGGGCCATCCTGCTTCGGCTCCAAGCGCTCGGCGTTAAGCAAATAACACTTATCACCTTTGGGTTTCAGGAAAACCCCGCTTCTCCACACATTCGTATGAATCCTGATGCACGCTGGTATAGCGAAAGCGACGCCGGGATACGAACACTTGCTCAGCAGGCCGCTGCACTTGGAATAGAAACCATCATTAAACCACACATCTGGGTAGGCGGGTACAACCCTGAGGGGCAAACCCGAGATCGTATTGGGTTTTCAACGGAGGGAGAGTGGGCACAGTGGGAGGCTTCTTATCGGCAATTTATCTTGCATTATGCCTATTTGTCACAAGAAATAAAAGCTCCGCTATTTGTTATCGGCACCGAGTTGGCCCATGTTGCTAAGTCCCGCCCCAATTTCTGGCGTTCCCTCATTGCTGAGATTCGCCATGTCTATTCAGGGCCGCTAACTTATGCTGGAAATTGGTACGCCGAATATGAAGAAATATCGTTCTGGGATGCCCTGGACTTTATTGGCGTGCAGGCCTATTTCGAGTTGAGCAAAGAAGATAATCCCACGCTTCGGGATATGGTTTCTGGATGGGAACCCCACCTTGAAGCTCTTCAGCAACTCGCCCGATCAACCGGAAAACCGGTGTTGTTTACAGAGCTTGGATACCGAAGTGTGCCCTATGCGGCGGCGCAACCCTGGCGATGGCCCGAACGCGAAGAATCTGTTCCAAGTGACACTACCCTTCAAGCACTTCTCTATCAAGCCTTTTTCGAGCAAGTTTGGTCAGAAACCTGGTTTGCTGGGGCCATTCTCTGGAAATGGCACCCTACAGAAAATGCCCAGCACCCCGGTCGGGCGCGGGATTTTACTCCCCAGTTTAAGCCTGCAGAAACAATCATCGGGACTTGGTTCAACCAATCGGCTATTCTTCCTACCCGATAAAAAAATAGCGCCGCGTCTTGCAGGACACGGCGCTATGAGAGTGCTGCTGTTTACCTAGATCAAGCGGGCTCTTCTTCCTCTTCTTCCACGGGCACTAGTTCAATCTCAATAACCTGGTCACTGTAATCAGGCTGATTGCCCCAGTCCTCCAAGTCCCTGTACCCTTGCACGTCGATATTCCATCCATCTCCTCCATAGGACCAACCGATGAGTGGGACCAATTCCCATACCTCGTTGCCATATCCGTTGATCTTAATGTCGTTGTGCTGATCTACGCTAAAGACTTCGAGGTCCTCGAAGGCAATACGCCATATATTTTCGTTGAACGAACTTTGCTCAACCATCGCAAAGGTGCCTTCTGTCATATCAGTGATATCCCCTGTTTCAAACTCGAGAGCCGGGTGACTATGACAGAATTCCCCCCCATAGGGACCACCCGGATATCCACAGGCCGTCCAAGTGATGTTCTCGTAAACCACACCCGTGTCACCCTGCTCTGAACAATCAGCATCAGCAGCAAGGATAAAATTCATTTGGGTGCCGGGCACCAATAATTGGGAGAACGTTGTCGATTGACCATCCCTGTTTTTTCCAGAGTCGAAGACAAGCCCAATTTCCTCGGTGTAACCGCTTTCTGAATCAGGATCAGGGATATATTGCTGGAGAAAGATCGCGGAGCACCAGCCTGCTTGAGACTCGATAAAGGTCACGTGTAACTCATATTCTTCGGCACACTCTTCCCCTTCTGCACATTCGACACATAGAACCCCGTCATCCCCACATACAGGGGTTGCAGGATCAACCGTTGGGATCATGGCCTTGTTTGTCGTGATGAGATGATAGGCCGAGTCTAACGCTCCAGACACAGGGTCGGTATAGTAATAATACCCCTCTGCTTTTGCGAAATATGCTTCTCCACCCGCCCCCGCTTCGAGCCACGCCTTGTATTTCCCATTATCTAGCTGCCGAATAACAGGATAGTCGACCTGCGACATAAAATCATCGATGTCGTCCCAAGTTGAGTTATCCTCTATATTTTTGGCCGCTGCGATGATTTCATTCAGACCTGAATGGGCCAATTCGCGTGCGAGCAACTCAGACTGACGCGCACTTTGGCTCACGTCTATGGCCTTGTCCACTTCATTGCTCTGAAATAGCAAAAAGCCACCTGCAAAAATGAAGGCTGCAACAAAAAGAAGTCCTAGCTTACCCATGGGGTGCCTCCGAAGGTGTGTGTGTATAGGTCCACGGATTCGTGGAAAATGATGATGAGGATGTCAGTCATAATCCACCAACAGTGTATTCCCGTAGTACAGTTCACGAATAGTGTTATTGCTAACATCATAAGGTGTAACAACCGCTATTCGGACGCGGGTATTTTTAATGGTGCCTCCGGGAACAGCAAGCGGATTAGCGATCACGGCTCCCGTGCTGTCCAAGAAATCAACCCGAAAATCGGACACTGGGATTGAAATGCTTCCAACCGGATCTGTCCCAAAAGTCCCCCCAACAACATCCGACTCGTATCGATTAAAGGTGAATGTCATCAGGTTTTTCCCGTTTACATTGCGCCGGCTGGAATCCGCCAATTGATATCGAACATCCAGGGTGTCTGCAGTAAATGCTATGCTTTCTACATAATTAACCGCCGTGGTATCAGTACCCTCGTATGCGATATACGTCTTTTCTACAAGCTCAATCAGCGGATTCTCGTTTGCAGTCAAAAAATCACCCATTCGATCTAAGTCATCTTCCATCCAAGTCATAAAATCATCGGTGGATGTGCGGATGATCAGGTTTGACGTTTGCTCAATCTGTACCTCTATCATGCGCTGGCGTGCCACCAACAGAAGGAGCACTACTGTAGCAACGATGATTGATGCCGTCAGGTTGTCCCAGATTATCCACATGGCGCTAACTCAGCCGGATATTATTCAAAGAATCGTTCCAGGTTGGCTCCTCCCGGTAGAAACAGATGCTGTCGATCATAGACGGTAACCTCAACAGCCTGCACCCCTGAATCGATAGAAACAACAGAATCACGATTCGCAGGATCACGCCAAGTGACGGACACATCGACATCAAAGGAGAACATCGACCCACTCAGCTCGAAGTTTTTCAGGAAGTTCTGGTCATGGAAGTCGTCCAGATCATTACAAACCCCTACGCCACCAAATTGCGAACAGGCAACAGAGCCATCTCCAAATGCCCCATCTCCAAAATCGTTGATCGCGATGGTCTGCATCACCTCTTTCGCCACTGCACCAGCCATTTCACCCATCTCGATACTGATAAGGTTACGCTCGACCCGAGCATAACGCTGGTACGACGAAAACGTAAACGCCGTCGCAAGCGTCAAGGCTAGCAATGCCAATAGAGTCTGAGGCATAATCGAGAGGAGCAGTTTCGAGTGAATGGGTAGATTCGCGCTTTCGCAATTTCGAATCTACCCTAAGCGGCTACTTAAATATAAGGGTGCGAGGCAAAAAGTAAAGGATTACCAACGGATGTAGCCCAACCCAAACAAAGGGTGTCTATCTTCTCACCTCCCTGTACTGCGCTAAATGCTCAAATGCAGGAACATTTCTCACTTTTTACTCCACTAGGCGCTCGAATTTTTCACAATTGTCCCAACGAATTGCCCCGTTTCAAAAAGTATTCCCGCTCTAATTCTGGTGGGTAAAATCGGAATTTGTCAAAATGAAAAAGGGCCCCTACTCAATAAA
>JAUIDY010000047.1 GCA_030428385.1 Rhodothermia bacterium
TTCCATCATCGGTGAGTTTGATGCCAAGGGGGGAGGTGGCCGTAAAGCCGCAGTTGTAGCCTGTCGGTGCGTTAGTTACTCCCGAGAAGTGCATCTCGCTCGGCTTCCACAGAATCCGGGTTGATGGACCATGCAAACCGGACGCCGCTTTGCTCAAGCTGGGCCCGCAGGTTCAGGCCCAGGTTGAAGTTCGTCACGGCAGCGTTTAAGTGTTCAGTTGAGGACGTGGTGTGTGCCAGGGCCCGATGCACCCGGGCCGTGGTAACGTAGGCCAGGCTCAGGTTTTCTTGCCATGCGGCATTTTCGGGGTCCGAAGTGACGCCGTCTTCAAACACTGCAACGGCTCGTTCGCAGGAGGGCAGCGCCTGCGCGGGTCGTTCGATATCGAGCAGCAATTCGCAATAGGAGCGCCGCGTGATGCCGAGGCCGTTGGCCCCTTCGCCGCTTTTAGTGTCGAGGGCATAGATGTGCTCTTTCAGCGCCAGGGATTCGTCGTAAGCCGCCAGGGCTTCGGGAATTTGGCCCATGTCCATAAGCACGCCTGCAATGGAGGCATGAATACCCGCTTCTCCGGCATAGCTCAGAATATTGGTGGTGTCTGCGGCGGCCAAGGTCTGGGAAATGGCCAGCGCCGTTTGATGGGCGGTCAGGGCCTCTTCCGGTCGATCCAGCGAACTGAGCATGGAGCCGAGCTTGCTGTAGCCGGTGCGCACGCAAAACTGAACGCGGGGGTTGGTGGGGTGGATGTCGGCCATCCATTCCAAAAAAGGAAGCGTTTTTTCGGTGAGAATATCCAGTCCTAGTTGGTGGTCACCGCCGAACGAGGCCCGGTCCACCTGGTACGCATACACCCGCCACCGCTCAATCTGGATGTCTAGATGGCGGGGGTTTTGTTCGGACAGGCGCTCCAACACGGGCTCGGCAGCCTCTAAATGAGGCAGGCTTTCATCGAGCCGCCCCGCCCAGACCAGCCACCAACCTAACTCGCTGCGGATGCGGGCGGCGTCAAAGGCGGCGGTGTCATTGGTGGGGTCTGCTTCGATCACCGGAGTGAGCAGATCGAGTGCCCGCTGGCTCAGGGCGATGGCTTGTTCGTTGTCGCTGCCCCACGACAACAGCACGGCGAGGCGGCCCATGCTGACGGCGTAGTGATGCTGCGACACTAGGTTGGTGGTGTCGCGCTGCCAGTCGGCCTCGTGGATGGCCAGCGCCTTGCGGTATTGCTCCGTCGCACCGGTGAGGTCGCCGAGGTTGGGAAAATGCGGATCGCCCTGGATTTCGCCGACGCGCTGGTAGGCTTCGGCAAGTTCGAGCTGCAGCGTGGGGTCGTCGCCCGCTTCTTGGGCCAGCAGGTCGAGGTATTTCAGCGCCTGGCCCACCAGCATCTGCCGGGCCGGGGTGGCTCCCGGCAACTCGCGCACGGCGTCGTGGAGGTCGAACAGCAAGGTGTTGGCGAGGACGCGCACGTCGTTGAAGCGGGCGTGGGCGCGGTCGCGTTCGGCAGCAGCTACGCGGGCTTGATACGCCGTCGCCAGGATGCCGCCAAGCAGGATCAGGGCCACGAGCACCGTTGCCGCTACGCCCATCGTGTGCCGCTGCACCAGCTTCGTCACGCGGTAGCCGAGCGTATCGGGGCGGGCGACGATGGGAAGCTGATGCAGGTGCCGCCGCAGGTCTTCGCTCAGTTGCTCCACCGACGCATAACGTCGCTCCGGCTCTTTGCGCAGCGCCTTGAGCACGACGGTGTCGAGGTCGCCCCGGAGCCGCCTGTACAGCCGGTCCGGCTGTGTGTCTCGCGCTGCGCTGATGGCGGCGGGTGTTTTGGCGAGACGGGTAGTCGTGGCTGTGGGCTTGTCGTCCACATGCCGCACCGCCGTGCTAGGCCGTTGGGGTTGTTGCTGGCAGATCACCCGCTCGACCTGCGTAGGCGAAAGATCGCGTACCTGATACGGACGGTGACCCGTCAGCAGTTCATACAGGATGATGCCCAGGGCATACACATCGGTAGCGGTGGTGACGGGCTGGCCCCGCACCTGCTCCGGGCTCGCGTATTCGGGCGTCATCACCCGCATGCCCGTGTGGGTGAGCGGGAGCGCCTCGGTGCTTTCCTCATCAAGCAGCTTGGCAATCCCAAAGTCGAGCAGCTTGACGGTGCCGTCGCTTGCCACGAGGATGTTAGAGGGCTTGAGGTCGCGGTGGATGACGAGGTTGCGGTGGGCATATTGCACGGCGTCGCACACCGTGCGGAAGAGATCAAGGCGCTGGTTGGTGGAGAGGCGGTGGGTGTCGCAGTAGGTGGTGATGGGCTGGCCTTCCACATACGTCATGACGAGGTAGGGCAGCCCTTCCTCGGTCAGGCCGCCATCCAGCAACCGGGCAATGTTGGGATGTTGCAGGCGGGCAAGGATCTGTCGCTCGTAGCGCAGGCGCTGGTGCAGGTCGGCACGGCGGCTGCCATGGCGGACGAGCTTGATGGCGACCTGCTGCTCAAACTCACCATCGGCCCGCTCCGCGAGGTATACCTCGCCCATGCCGCCATGCCCGATCTCGCGCACCAGCCGGTAGGGTCCCATGCGCGTCCCCGAGCGGTCGGGCAGGTGGTTGTTTTCGGCCACCAGCGACAGCGCCTCTTCATGCACCGACGCTTCCATAAAGTCGGGGTCGTCGTCCAGCGAGTCGAGCAGGCCCTCCACTTCGTGCCGTACCGCCGCGCTGGGGCAGACGGTGTCGAGAAACGCCACGCGCTCGGCAGGAGGCAGCGCCACCGCCTCGTTAAAAATGTCCTTTAACAACAGCCAGCGTTCGGTATCCATCCGAGCGGGAATTAGGGGCACAAAAAGTATGGTAGCGACATAGCGACGTTTATCGGCAAACTAGCTCATGGCGGTTTGGCTATCAGCTATTGGCTGTCAGCTATTCGTGGTGGTGTTTCCGGGCAGGGTCGCCACGGGGGGCGACCCCTACGGGGTTCGGGACAAACGTTTTCCTCATCCCCCAACCCGCTCCCCTCTTCCCTCTTCCCTCACTCATCGTTCGTCCGAGAGCGAACGCCGCAGCCACGCCTTCGCCATCAGCCAGTCGCGCTTCACGGTGGCGGGCGAAATATCCAACACCTCGGCGGTTTCTTCGATGGTGAGGCCCCCGAAGTAGCGGCATTCTACCACCCGGCACAGCCGCGCATCCACCGTTTCAAGCTGCGTAAGGGCTTGGTCCAGCGACAGCAATTCCTCCACGCGGTCTTCTGAAAACACGACGGCGCGATCCAGCGACAGGTGCGGGCTGCCACCGCCCCGCTTCGCCCGTTTGCGCTGGCGGGCATAGTCGATCAAAATATGCCGCATCACGCGGGCCGCCACGGCGAAGAAGTGCGCCCGGTTTTGCCACGGGGCCTGGTCATGCCCCACGAGGTTGATAAACGCCTCGTGGACAAGGTCGGTGGTGTGGAAGGTGTGGTCGGCCCGCTCATGCCACAGGTGATGGTGCGCCAGCCGCCGCAACTCGTCGTACACCAGCGGCATCAGTTCCTCTGCCGCATCGGAATCCCCGGCGCGCCATTTCAGCAGCAGTTGGGTGACTTCACGTTCGGGGGGCACCATCGGGAAGCAGGGACAGCGAAAGGGGGTGGATAAGCAGAGCGGCATCAAAAATCGCACCGCTCCTTTCGGTTGCTCAGTTTAGGGGATGCGTAAAAAAAAATCAGCGTCATGAGCCGGTCTTCCTGAAAAAGTCGCTACAACGCCAGCAACGCTCAAAAAACGTTGTTAACCGCTCGACAGTCATCTCTTTTATACCCTCTCATGAACCGCTTCTTGCTCTTTAGCGCGCTTTTCTTGTTGATCGTTGGTGCTTCACACGCACAAGTCAATGAAATTCCAAATCCCAGTTTTGAAAATTGGGGTCCACGTGCGCCTGTCTCGTATTTTACCACCAACACGCCCGAAGGGACCATTCAAAATGTGTTTCAATCGGGCGATGCCCAGGATGGAGCCTCGGCAGTCCAACTGATCGCTCAGATTATTCCACCGACAAACGTGACGACGGCGGGTGCGGTGAGTTCGTGCATTTCTAATAACTGTGACAGTGGCGAAGACATCCCCGCACGCGACCAACTTTTCCCCATTTCGCAACGCTACGAATACATTTGTGGTTATTACAAGGCCACTTTTGTAGGCGGTGACCAACTGTTTATTGCCGCCGACATGCTGGTGGAATCGGGGGGCGAAGCACCGGATCCGGTGGGGGGTACCAACTTGGCCACGGGCGACCGTCTCCTTCCAGAACCCGCCGCTGACTGGACGCGGTTTCAAAAGCCGATTACCTACATTCCCGGTTTTAATGGCACGCCCGATTACACCCTGCTTGCCTTCATCCTGGTGGGCCCCGACCTGCAGGCCAACGCCATCGTCAACCCGAATAGCACTGCGTTTGTAGATAACATCTTCTTTTGTGATGCGGATGGCGACCTTGTGGGGCCCGGTGGTGGTGGAGACGACGACGAGGGTGTACTGTTTATCGTGGATGATGCCAGTGCCCTGAATGCATCGGATCAGGCCATTCAGAATCTGATGGAAAGCCTGGATGAGGAAGTCACGGTGGTAAGCGACGAAGCGGTTCTGGATGAGGATGCCAACGACCGGGAGATCATTGTTATTTCGGCAACGGCGCAAGCCGCGAGTATGCAGGCTAATTTCTCCGAACGAGGCAAGCCGGTGCTGTCGATGGATGCGGAACTGTTCAGCAGCCTCGGCATGACGGGCAACCTGGAAGACGCCGACTTTGGCACCACCGAATCGCTCAGCAGTCTTTCCGTAGTGGATGGCAGCCACCCCATCGCCAATGGGTTCACGGGCAACGCCGAGGTTTATGTTAGTGCTACGCCGATGGTGTGGGGACAGCCCAATGCTTCGGCCAGTGATATTGTGGCCGAAGATGAATCGGGGCGCGCTACCATTTTTGCATACGAAGCCGGGAGGCCAATGGTAGATGGCACGGCTCCGGCCCGTCGCCTGGGCTTCTTTATGAGCGATGAGGGAGCGGCGGTGGCTACCTCCGACGGCATGGTCTTGCTCGAAAACGCCTTGCTGTGGGTGTTGGGACGTGAAGGGGAGATAAGTAGCACCGTGGATATCGAAGCGGTCGGCGGTGAACTCCCGACAGCGTTTGCCCTCGACCAAAACTATCCGAACCCCTTCAACCCAACCACCGTCATTCCCTTCGACCTCACCGAAGCGGGTTTCGTGCGCCTGACCGTCTACAACACCCTCGGGCAAGAGGTGGCGCGGCTCGTGGATCAGGTGCTGCCCTCCGGGCGTTTTAATGCCTCCTTCGAAGCCGCCGACCTTCCCAGCGGCACCTACCTCTACCGCCTCGAAGCCAACGGACACACGCAGGCCCGGACCATGCTTTTGCTGAAATAGAGGGAGAGGGAAGGGGGCTGTAACTTGATTGACCTGCGACCTGATCGACCTGCTAACCTGATCGACCAAATTCCAACCAACCTGTAGTACCATGAAACGCACCGTATTTACCTTTTTTGTTAGCCTGTTCCTGATCCTTGGTTTTAGCGCCTGCGACAGTGGCGGCTCGGATGATGACAACCCGGCGCCGGGGGCGAACAGCTTCTCCGCTGAAGTGGGAGGCGACCTAACGCTGGTCTTGAACGGAACCGCTGGGTTTGGCGCAGCGCAGAACCTTGAAAACGGGGCAGAAGGCTTTGCTCTGGGTATGACCACCACCGCGGGAAGTGGAGTGGGAGCCGTCATCACGCTGGGTATTGTGGATGGCGGGCGTCCCGATGAAGGCACCTATTCCATCGCCAACTACGCGAATGCCACGGGGGCACAGGATCTGGTGGGACAGGTGATTGGCACTTTCCAGTTTAATGGCGAAACGTACCTTTCCAGCGGCGGCACCATGCGGATCACCGATTCGTCGTCCAACAACCTCAAAGGCGAGTTTAACATGACCGCTCAAACGTTTACCGGCGAAGGCCTGCCGCCTGCCCAGACCATCACCATCGAGGGGGCGTTTGATGCGTTTGGGGTGGATCTCACCGGACGGCAGGGCTGGTAAAATCAATTTGATGATGCCCGAATGTGCAATGGGCATTCCCTCTCCCTTGATGGGAGAGGGCCAGGGTGAGGGTGAAATGAAAAAGGCAGCCCTTCAACTTTTCCATGTTTCATGACTTTAAGATCTAACCTGCTGCTTGCCCTGGTAGGGCCGGTACTACTCGCCTTGGTACCGTACGAAACCGATCCCGCGTTGCACGCGGAGCACCGTGCTCCCGTGCCGCAAGGCGTGCTCCCGGTAGGTGTTGGCATTGTCTCTCCGCACCTGACGCCGGAGCAGCCGCTGTATTTTTACAGCGTGCGTGACTATGACACCATGCCGTACCAACTCACGCCGGTCGATAGCCTCACATTTAAACGAGGTGATTACCACATCGACATCGCCACCGCGCCGCCGTGGTTCGTGCCGGAGTCGTTTAAGTTGGATTACGATCTCTTGACGATGCGGGCGAAAACCCTCACGCGCCAATGGATCGAGGTGGTCGTTAATCAGCAAACAGGCGAGACGCGGTGGGTGAGCCGCCAGGCCGTCGATTTTCAGCCGTGGCCCGACTTTTTGTTAAACGTCATCGCTGTAGAAGTGCCGAACCCCGAAATCAACCCGGTCCGTGCCCGCCCGTTTGAGGCGGCGTCGGTGGTGGCGAAAACAACGGGATTGTTGCAACCGCTGGCGGTACAGGGCGAGTGGCTCCAGGTGGGCCCGTCGATGCTGGGCGATGAAGCCGCGCCGAAAGGCTGGATTCGCTGGACCGACGGGGAGCGGCTGCTGCTTGTCTATTCGCTGCTGAGTTGAGCCAGCGGGGCCGGTAGCCCGTCGAGGCTTTCGACGTTTTTTTCCTGCTGGTACGCTTCCACTTTTTCGGGTCCCTTCACCTCGGCCCAGCGGATAAGCGTGTCGCGTTGGCCCACATAATCCATAAACGGGACGGCAAACCCACACGAAGTCTGCACCTTGTGGATGTCGGCGATGATGATCTGGCGGATCCCCGGATACGATGGGAATTGAGCCAGCAGGTGGTCCCACTCGGCGTCGCCCGGGAGCACCGTGCGGCCGTTGCCGTAGAGCCGCAGGATGTTGGGCGGTCCGACGAAGGCGCAAAACATAAACGTCACTCGCCCATTTTCGGCGAGGTGCGCCGAAGTCTCGTTGCCACTGCCCGTGAGGTCGAGGTAGGCCACCTGATTCGGCGAGAGGATACAGAAGGAGTCGAGGCCCTTCGGCGAGAGGTTGATATGTCCCGTTTCAGCCAGCGGGGCGGTGGCGACGAAGAACAGCGGCTGCTCGCGGATAAACGTTTCCAGCGTGGGCGACAGCGCGTCGAAGAACTTTCCCATAACGATCAGCAGATGGAGGGGAGCAAAGCGGATCGTCAGTACCCGACACATGACCCATGGTTCGGGTCCTTCGTCAAAAAGCGGTAACGAGAAGCGGCCTTGCACCCGCCGAACGTCGTGGGCGCGGATATCAGAAGACAAACTGAAACTGTAGCACCACGAGGTGCTGACGGGCGGGTTCGGCGCTGTCGGGGTAAGCGTTGGCATAGGCCAGCGTCACGCGCTCCCGATGATAGGCTTCGCCCCGCCGCGCACTCAGGCTATAACTCAGGCCCGCCGTGAGATACGTGTCGGCCCCTTCATCGGCGAAGGGATGCAGCCCTTCATAGCGGGCAAAGGCTTCGCCATTATTCAGCAGCCGAACGGCCCCCGTCATGCTGTAGCCGATCAGGTGCTGCGCATCGCCGGAGGAGCCGTTGGGGGCCTCATAGTGGATACCCAGCAGATCGGCCTTGAGGCGTACCGGTTGGCTGCCGGGGTTGGCGCCCCAGTACACGTGTGCCGCATAGGTGCTATAGGCTCGTCCGCCTGCTCCCTCAGCAGCAGCGGTGTTTGGGTTCTCCGAACCATTGTACCCCGCAAAGGCACCCACTTCCAGACCAGCAAGCGCGCTCGGCATATAGCCCAGGTAGGTACTCACCGCGAGCCCGTTGCGATCAATGCCACGTGTCGCATCTCCCCCACTCACACTCTCGCGGAAGTTGCCCCGCGTACGACTAAAGCTGCCATCGCCGTTGTGCAAGAACAGGTGAAACCGGGTGGTTGCTGTTTGAAAGCGTGCTTCCACCCCAAAGTCGCGCCCGCTCGAGCCAATCGTTCTTCGGGCCCAACGTTCCGCGATGGCGGCGCGGTCTACCGCATCAATCTGGGTCATCGAGGTGAAGGTAGCCGCTCGGGGCTGGGCACCAGCGAGGTACCCAACGCGGAGCAGCCAGTGCGGCGAGGGTGAATAGAATCCGAAAAGGTCGATGCTGGTCAGTGTGCCACTTCCTATGTCCACATCATAATGAACGCCCAAGCGAGAACCTACGGTGGTCGTCGCCCGGAGGCGTGCCCTGCGGATTCCTAAGCCCAGACGCTCGATGTCATCAGACGTCCCCGATGTAAAACCGTAGCTCAACCGGGGCTGAAAGGCACCGCGTATCTCCACACGGATGTCAGGGGCGCTGGTGGCCACGGTGGGGGCTGTTTCCTGGGCAACAGCAGGCGCATACGATAGAAACAGGCCAATCCATACCCACCACATGCTCCATCGACCAAACGCGGAAAGGATAGAGGAGGTGGAAGGGAGTGAGCGAACAGAAGACATGAAGCAGAACAAAACACAGTGGAAGGAGGACAACAAGGAGAGGGCGCTAGTGGGCGAAGCCACGGCTTTCCACCAGCGCCCTTTGAGTCTCGCTTTCGCAGAGGAATATCACGGATTCACGTCCATGAAGGTCACCTGGCCTGTTCCGACATCATGCATGGCCCCTACCACTACGAGTTCGCCTTCCTCAACCAGGCCTGCCATCACGGGGCTACGCTCCAGGATGTTCTGAACAGTCATCTGGACATTCATATGGGCAACCGCCTCCACAAAATCAGCATTGCTTGAGGTGTAGGGGCCTTCCATGTCATTCGAAGCAGCATAAACCGCTGGCATGATGTTGCTGAGCGTGTGGGTCAGGTTACCCAACTCCACATGGTCACAGGCTCCCTTGACGGCCCCACACGAGGAGTGGCCAAGGACAACCACAACCTTGGAGCCTGCCACGGCGGTAGCAAACTCCATGCTGCCCAGAATGTCTGCATTGACGAAGTTGCCTGCGATGCGCGGAGAAAGGAGATCGCCGATACCCTGGTCAAAAACAAGCTCGGGGGGTACCCGCGAGTCGATACATCCAAGCACCACTGCAAAAGGGTACTGGCCGCTTGCGGTTTGCTTAACCTGTGCCATCAGGTCACGGGTGAGCATGGTCCCGTTGACGAAGCGTTCGTTTCCATCTTTTAGCATCTGAAGGGCCTCGGCAGGCGTTAGGGCTGCCTGGGTTGCTTGCGTCTGTGTCATGCTGTGTTGCGCGGTAACGGGAATGACAAGCAGGAATGCCCATAGGAGCAGTGCCGTCAGGGAGCGAAAGAAAGCAGGTATGTGAGTCATCGGTATTTTTCAGTTTAGGTGGATGGAGAACAAGGACTGCCCCTGCCTGCATGAGGCATAGGTTAGCCTTGGTCTGGGCAAATGCCCGATGGAGGAACTAGGGTTTTCTTGGGGTGCCGAAATCCGTTGAGGCTGCACCCATGGCGAGGAGTGATTTGCTCTTCTTTGGTACACACCCATGAACCATTTTATGCTTCATGGATTGGTATTCGTGTATAAAGTCTGTCGGTTTATTGCGCAGTATATTCATTGGTATTTCTTTGACTGTATACCCATTGTTTTAGGGAGTGTCCAAAGAATACGCGAATCCCCAATAAAACCGACACGATCAGAAGCAGGGCATACTGAAAGAGATATTCCATACCAATACCTCCGGTACGTTCAAACATGAATGGAATGTGGAAAAAGGACATGCTCAGGCAGACTTCGTCCCCCATTCGGGTGGGGGTTGGGCAGTCGAAGCCGGTTGCCAGCCGGGGTGGCGTTGTTGTGGTGAACGGAGCGCCTCCGGAGAGGTGTGTTCCGAACGGTTCACCCAGGCCACGACAGCAACAACCAGCATCACGAGAAACGCAAAGAGTAGGAAGTCAACAAAGGCACCCATAAGACATTGAACAATTTATCAGGTGGATAAAAGGGAGGCCTGGACGTGCGATAAAAACAGCGCGACAGGGCTCATGTGGAGGAATAGGGCCATGAGAAGACGCATCAGGTCGCGGAAAGCGCCCTCTGAGCATTCTGCCAGGAAGTGCCACATGCGATCTTATGGATGGCAGCGATGACCCAGCATATCGGCGGTGGTTCGGCACGTGCGTGGTGGGTGAGCAACAGGAGTGGCAGACCCAGCGTAATGGCACGAAAGGCGGGGCAAAGAAAGTGGGGTCAACGTATCCCTACTTTCCTGCGAAGCATCACCGCACGATCCGGTTGTTGCCGTAGGTGCATTCGAGCGGCGTGAGAAAGGCAAGCCACGCTGCCTGCGGGCAGGAATGCCGCAGGTCGAATACGAGAAGAAGAGTGCGGAGCGTGGACATGGGTGTTAAAAGGATAATCAATTTCGCAAGAGATCGTGTGCTCTTGGAATGCCAAATATTACCAGGTCACAAGTGGTCGGTTTCCCAGAAGTTCGCCCACTATGTTACGTTCTGGTAATCGAGTTCGGCACAAAAAAAGAAGGTATTCTATCCTTTAAGATATTTGTGTCTGACCCACTTGCATCTGCACAAAAAGATGCCGAAAAAACGTAAAGAAGTGGTTTCTTCCAGTCTGAGCGCAGAAGCGGTTTGGGTTTTCCGTTTGGTGGTTGCGCAACCCAAGATCAGAATTCCCCAAAATCGCTTTTCAGAACTAGAACGTCGTTTCTGAGAAGCCTGCCTTCGCTCGCGGCACGTACCGGGAGGAGAGAAGCGAATGACGGAGCCGCGTTGCCAAGACAAGAGCAGCGGTTTACGGATTCACCGTCGGTCCCCAATGGGGGGTAATGTCCATTGCGGGGTGGGTGGTAAGGCGGGTTTCCTGTCCAGTGGCGAGGGAAAGGAGGTACAGGTCCCAGTTGTCATCTCGCTCGGAGGCAAAGACGAGGTGGCGGCCATCGGGTGACCAACTCGGCCACTTGTCATCGAATGTGTTTTCGGTGAGTTGTGTCTTGGTTTTTTCCGTGAGGTGGTAGACGAACAATTCGTTGTCGCCGTCTTTGTCCGAGACGTACGCGATGCGGGTGCCGTCCGGCGACCATGCGGCCCAGGCTCCTTCGACTCCAAGCGGTTGCAGGTTTGCGCCTGTTGGGTCCATGAAGTACAGTTCGGTATCGCCGCTCCGGTCGGAGGAAAACAGGATCTGTTTTCCGTTGGCTGAGAAGGTGGGCAGGTTGTCGTCGGCAGAGTGGTTGGTCAGGTTGCGCTCGTTTTCGCCGTTGGGGTCCATGAGGTAGATCTCGCTGTTGCCATCGCGGGCGCTGGCAAACACGATGTGCTGTTGGTCGGGGGCATACTGCGGGTAGGAATCCCACGAGCGGCTTTCTGTCAGCTGCGTGATGGCGGTGCCGTCGGCATTCATCTTCCAGACCTTCCACCAGCCCACCCGCTCGGAGGTAAACACCAGCGATTGCCCATCAACGGACCAGAACGGATAGGCGTCATGCGACGCATGGCGGGTGAGGCGTGTCAGGCCGCTGCCATCCGGCGCGATGGTGTAGATCTCCCGCGCTCCATCCCGCCGCGACTGAAACGCAATGACAGAGGTGTCTTCAGAGAGGGGCAGGGTTTGTCCTTGGCATACGGCGGGAAAAAGCACTAGGAAGGCAGCCCAAACGGACGAGACAGCAGAGCGCATAGGGGAAAGAGCATCGATGGAGAAAAATCTCCCAGACGAACCCTGCCGTTCTCAGTTTCAAGGGCGTTCGTTTTTGCCAACTGCACTTCAAAAAAATTGAGCTACATCGCCACCAACGAAATCAGGTAGGCGCAGAAAAATGCGGCATAGATGCCGAGGATGTAGCCCGCTACCGCCATCAGCAGGCCGACGGGCGCAAGGGCGGGCAAATACACCCCCGCTACCACGGGCGCACTCGC
The DNA here is from genome assembly GCA_030428385.1 of Rhodothermia bacterium. Classification (GTDB taxonomy): domain Bacteria; phylum Bacteroidota; class Rhodothermia; order Rhodothermales; family JAAAOL01; genus JAUIDY01. The sequence continues at coordinate 12,117 of JAUIDY010000047.1, forward strand.
TGCGCCGCCCACGTTCGCCATGCTGCCCGTGGCAACAAAAAACAGCGGGGCCTTGAAGATCTTCGCGGCCAGAAACAGGATGCCGATGTGGATCGAGATCCAGAACACCCCAGCGAGGACATACAGTGGGGCTTCGAGGACCTTGGCGAGGTCGGCCTGCGCCCCGATGCCGGTGAGCAACAGGTACAACGCGAGGTAGCCCACACGGGAAGCACCCGGCTTTTCAAGCTGCCGCAGCTTGGTAAACGACAGCGCGAGCCCAATCGTCACCACAATCAGTACGGCCCATGTACTACCGCTGATGATAGTGGGGTCGCCCAGCGCAGGCAGCGCATCGCCGAGGTTGCGCGACACCACCGCAGCCGCAAACGCCAGCCCGACGATGATAGCGAGGTCGGGGATGCTGGCGGGACGGCGGTCGGTGTCCATCTCCGTGAGGCGCTTGTTGATGTTTTCGATGACCGACATATCGGCCCCCACCCAGCGGTCGAACTTGGTCTGGTAGGCGCTGAGGAACACCAGGATGCCGAGCCACCCGTAACCAACCACCACATCCACCACGATGAGTGGGGCCAGCGTCTCTGCCGAGGCTCCCACGCTCTGCTGCACCGCCACGAGGTTCGCCGTGCCCCCAATCCAACTGCCCGACAGCGAGGCGAAGCCTTTCCACGCCTCGGGGTCTTCAAAGAAACCGCCGAAGACCGCAAACGTCAGCGGCCCGCCTATCACAATGCCAATGGTGCCCGCCACCATCATGATCAGCGCGATTTTGCCGAGGCGCAAGATCGCCGGGAGGTCCACCGTAATCATCAGCAGAAACAGCGCCACGGGAAGCAGAAAGCGGCTCATCCAGCTATAGGTGGCGCTCTCGGCGGGTGTTATGCCGAGGGTGGTGAACAGCATCGGGAGGAAATACGCCCAGATGACCGGCGGCGCAATCGTAAACAGCTTTTCGAGGGGCTTCAGGGTGCTGAGCCAGAAGACGAGGCCCATGACGGCGGCCAGGAGCGCAAACAACGCGGTGGGTTCGGTGATCAGGGCGGTTTCGGGCATGAGTGGCGGGATGTGGGAAGAGGAATGTGGGAAGGGGAAGATGCACGGTGGGCGGCAGGATGGCAAGTTTTTTAACTTGTGTTCGGAGGCTGTGTCATAAAGCCGTCACCCCACGGGTGCGATTATCTTGGCACCAACGCACTTCAACTCACCCAACCACACCCTTTTTATGCTTCGCTCCATCCTTTCTGTCGTCGCCGGTTTTGTTCTTTGGACGGTTCTCTGGCTCGGCACCAACTCGATTATTACCCTTGCCACGCCGGATTCTTTTAACGAAGACGGTTCCACCGACTCGGCAGGCATCCTGCTGCTTATTCTTGTCCTCAGCGTGATATATTCCGTCGCGTCGGGATATGTCACGGCGCTGGTGGCGCGTCAGGACGGAGAGCGGCATGCGTTGTACCTGGGCATCTTGCTCTTGGCAGTAGGGCTGATGGTGCAGATTTCAGTCTGGGCGCTGATGCCGCTGTGGTACCATCTCCCGTTTCTGCTCTTGCTCATCCCGGCGGCGATGTATGGCGGGCGGCTGCGTAAAAACCGCGAAGCTGCCCTCGTGTAGCAGATTCCACATTGCACCCCGGATGCAAGGCGTGTATCATACCGCCGTCCTGATTCTTTCCGGGTGCTGATGGCATGATGCGTCGCTTACTGCTTGTTGTTGTCGTTATGGTGGTGGCCGCCGGGTGCCAGAAAAGCCGCCGTGCCATCACAGAGACACGCACGCCGCTGTCAATTGGCGATGCGCAAGTCGATCTGGTCGTCTATGCCACCGATACACCGGGGCTCACCTACATCAGCCTGCACGACAACGAGCAAACGTCGGTAGAGGCAGCGCTGGCAATCATCCGGCAACGCGGCGGACGCGTCATCGAATTGCAGCACACGGGCGAGCGCAACATCACATTTTCACTCGGAGATAGCATCTATGTGTTTGACCCCAACCGCATGTTTACAGACGCTGGGGTGCAGCGGACGCTGGATGGGCTAAGCCGCTTCACGCCCGACGCCCACGCTGCCGTTCGGGCCTTCGCCGAGGCGGTGCTGGCGTTTTACGAGTTGCCCACGCTCGAAGCCGTCATCACACTCCACAACAACACCGAGGACAATTACTCGGCACTGCGTTATGTCGCAGGGGCAGAATATGAACAGGACGCCGCCGCTGTTTTTATCCGCGAAGGCACCGACCCCGACGACTTCTTCTTCGTCACTGACACGGCGCTCTTTGAGGCGCTTCGGGCGGAAGGTTTTAATGCGGTGTTGCAAGACAATGCCCAGGCCACCGACGATGGTTCGCTCTCGGTATATTGTGGGCAAGAGGGCATCCCATACATCAACGCCGAGGCCCAGCACGGTCATTTGGAGCCACAGATTCGCATGCTGCAGGCGCTGGCGGACGTGTTGGGGCTGAAACGCGAGACGTGAAACGGATACCCAATACCGATTACGGGATAGCGAGATACTTTCGGAACCGTCATCGCAAATCGACCAGAGGGAGATTATTTCATCAGTCGCCTTTGGCTCGTGTCACGGAGCGAAGCTAAACCCGTGTGGGGGATCTTGCCGCTTGGAAACGTTTCTCCTCGATGAGATCCTGCGGCTGCGCTTGGGATGACGCCTTCCCCAAAGATTTGCGCTTAATAGGATACGGGAGACATCATGGATTTTAAGGCAAAACCGCGTGTCGGCCTCTTTTTCCAGTATCCACTTCGTTACATTGACTCTTTCTTCACGGCATGGCCGAAACCATGTCAGCCCGCCATCTTTCCTTCGATTCTGCCCATTTTTGCGACGGCTTTGGTATGACATTCTACGCGCTGGGATTGAATTATGAGACGGCTCCGGTGGCGGTGCGCGAAGCCTTCGCGCTAGATGAACAGCGGCTCCGGGCCTTGTATCAAATGCTGGATACAACCCACCAGCCCGAACGTATTGTGCTGTCTACCTGCAACCGTACCGAGGTATACCTCTACGGTACCGAAGGCGATGTGGCTGCAATAAAAACTGCATTTCAGCACCTCGCCGGGCAGCCGTGGCCCGAGGCGCAAACGTTTCAGTTGGAAGACGAAACGGCGGTGCAGCATCTACTCTATGTGACCTGTGGTCTGCGGTCGATGGTGCTAGGCGATGCGCAGATTCTCGGGCAGGTGAAGGATGCCTATCGCGTTGCTGTGGAAGAAGACCAGGTGGGCAGCCTCATGCACCGGCTGATGCATACAGCCTTCCGCGCTTCGAAACGGGTCATTCATGAAACAGCCTTGACCGACGGCGCGGCTTCGGTGGCTGGCGCGGCGGTAGCGGTGGCCTTACGACATCGAGGGACCACCGACTTGGGCGATGCGCAGGTGCTGTTGCTGGGTGCGGGCACCATGGGGCGCGTCGCCGCCAGCGTATTTGCGGGCCAATCGCCGCAGCGCTTGCTGATTGCGAACCGCTCGCAAGCCGCAGCGGTAGCGGTGGCACAGGGCGTTGGAGCTACGGTAGTGGAGTGGGAAGAACGCTACGAAGCCGCCCGCCACGCCGATGTGGTGATGGTGACAACGGGGGCGAAGGAGCCGGTGCTGGTCGCGGCGCAGATGCCCGTGCGTTCGCTACAGAGCACCCCGCAGCTACTCATCGACCTTGCCGTTCCACGCAACATTGATCCGGTGTTGGATACAAAGCCCGGCTATGATGTCATCGACCTCGACGTATTAAACCGCGAACGCGAGGCGGTGCAGGCCCAACGTGCTGCGGAGGTGCCGGCTGCCAAGGTCATCTGTGCGGAGGCGTTGCAGGAATTTGTGGCGTGGGTGTTTCACCAGCAAGGATTGCAGCCCGCCATCGAGGCCATCCGCGATACCTTCGAGGCCATCCGTCTGCAAGAAATCGAGCGGCACCATCACCGGTTTGAAGATGCCGACCGCGAGGAGTTGGATCGGCTGACGCGCTCGATTATGCAGAAGCTGCTCGCCATTCCCATCGTGCGGCTCAAAAATGTCAACCCCGAAAGCGTCGATTTTGTCCACGGTATCAAGTTGTTGCAAACCCTCTTCACCCGGGCTGATTGCGAAGACCCGTCGGCCCAAGCCGTTGCTCCACCCACGCCACGCACCAGCGATATAGACGCCCGTCTCTATGAAGCGCTGCGCGTCGACTCGAAGCATCGTTCCTAAGCGTGGAGAACAGCATGACGTTGGTGCTTGGGACGCGGGGAAGTGCGCTGGCGCTGTGGCAGGCACAGTACGTCAAAGCCCGTCTCGAAGCGGCTGGGCAGGACGTGGTGCTTCAGACCATCACCACCCAGGGCGACCGTATCCTCGATGTGCCGCTTGCCAAGATCGGCGACAAAGGACTTTTTACGAAAGAACTGGATCTGGCCTTGCTGGACGGGCGGATTCATCTCGCCGTCCACTCGCTCAAAGACCTCCCGACAAAGCTCCCCGACGGCCTGGTGATTGCGGCGGTACTGGAACGGGCAGCTCCCTGGGATGCGTTTGTGGCACACCCCTCGTTTGAAGGGATGCTCCATGAATTACCCGAAGGGGCAGTGCTGGCGACGTCTTCGCTACGTCGGCAGGCCCAACTGCTGGCATGGCGGCCCGATCTGAACATCGTGTCGGTGCGGGGCAACGTGGACACGCGCCTGCGCAAGCTCGACGCCAGCGATTGGCAGGGCATGGTCCTTGCCGAAGCAGGGCTCGTGCGGCTGGGGCTAGCCGAGCGGATCCGGCAGCGGTTTCCGGCCGAGGTGATGTTGCCTGCTGTCAGCCAGGGCGCGTTGGGCGTGGTGTGTGCGGAAAAAGACACCGCCACCCGGCAGCTTGTGCGCGAAGTACTGCACCATGCCCGTAGCGCAGCGGCGGTGGTGGCAGAACGGGCTTTTCTGCGTCGGCTCGAAGGCGGGTGTCAGGTGCCCATTGGGGCGTATGCGCGGATAGAAAGCGAGGCGTTGGTGCTTGATGGTGTGATTGCCGCGGTGGATGGGAAGCAACAGGTGAGAGGGCAAGAGCAAGGTCCGGTCGATGAGGCCGAAGCATTGGGCACCGCGCTGGCCGAACGGTTGCATCGAGAGGGCGGAGAACAGATTCTCCACGCCATCCGCCACGCATCATGAGCCGCGCCTCCAAGCCGCTCGTGTGTCTGCTGCGGGCACTCGAAACCGACGACCTTTACGCCCGCGCTTTGGGCGAGGCCGGATATGAGGTGCTGGCCCAGCCGGTGTTGGAGTTCACGTTGGTGAATCAAGAGGCATTACACGAAAAACTACATCGGCCTGAAGACTACGATGGGCTTATTGTAACGAGTCCACGTGCGGTAGAAGCTCTGGCTGGTTTCATAGAGGAAAGCTCCCCAACCACTGCCTCTTGGCAAAAAAAAGCCGCCTTCGCTGTGGGGCCGAAGACAGCATCCGCGCTCCGAACGCTTGGCTTTGAGCCACAAGGAGAAGCGGCTGGATCTGCGCACAAGCTGGCGAATGTAGTAATCCGTCATCCCTTCGAAAAGCCGCTGTTGTTCGTTTGTGGCAACCGCCATCGCCACGAACTGCCCAACCTACTTCGCAGGGCGCAGGTGGCGTTTGAGGTGTGTATCGTGTACGAAACCCGTAGCCGTACCGACATGGCATCCTTGACAAAGACAACCCCGGACTGGCTCGTCTTTTTTAGCCCGTCGGGCGTGGAAGCCGTGGACAGGGTGCTAGGTATGAACCGGGCCACGATTCGCTGTGCGGCCATTGGCCCCACGACTGCCGCCGCTTTGGAAGCTGCCGGTTGGACTGTAGACGCTGTAGCCGCTACGCCGACGCCCGACGCGTTGGTGGCAGCGGTGCAGGAGTTTGGGAGAGGGAGAGGGGGAGAATTTAGAACGTTTTTCGATACCGTTTGACACTTACTTCGAACGCCTCTACTTGACATTCCGAACGGTAGAGAGGGATCTCGTCGAAAGGAGCTATTTCCCGACGTCGAGATTCCTTACATACGTTCGGGATGATGGAAAAGAGTGTCACACACCATTGGAAAATGATCTAGGTCGACAGGTCGTTCAGGTCGGAAACTCAAAAAGCCAGCTTCGTTTGGCTGAGCGCGGCGTCGAGGGCGGTGCGGAAACGGCGGGTGGCAGCGGTGGGGTCCGGGGCGGTGCTGATGGCGGTCATGACGGCGATGCCATGGGCTCCGGCGGCGATAACTGCGCGTACCCGGTCGGGCGTCATGCCAGCGATGGCGATGACGGGAAGCGAAACAGCCTGGCACACTTCTGCAAGGCCTGCGAGCCCTTTTACCGATGCCGGGTTAGCCTTCGAAGATGTGGGAAACACAGGCCCGAAGCCGATATAATCGGCCCCTGCCTCGGCGGCTTTTTCTGCCTGTGCCCGTGTGGTGGCTGTTGCCCCAAGGATGGCGTGTGGGCCGAGGATGCGGCGGGCATCGGCAATAGGGAAATCGGTTTGACCGAGGTGCACCCCTGCTGCGTTTACGGCCTGCATCAGGTCGAGGCGGTCGTCGATCAAGAGTGGCACGCTGGCCTCTTGACACACCTGTGCAGCCGGACGGGCTTCATGAAGCTGGTGGCGGATCGTGCCCGTTTTCTGGCGAAACTGAATGGTGTCGGCACCGCCTTCGATGGCGGCAGCAGCGAGGGCCGCGTGGCTGAGGCGTTGCTGAAAGCGAAAGTCGGTGAGGACGTGCAGGCGTCCAATGGTTGGCTTTGTCATGCAAAAAAATCGTTGTTCACACGCTGTATCATGGCATGTAAGTTGATTAACATGGGGTATTCGCACACCCTCGCTCTTTTCGGGCGGTGGCTGTACATTTTTTTACTGGAGAAGTTTACATGCTGCTACACTTCTTGCGTTGCCTTGTCGTACTCGGTGTGCTGGCCGGCCCTGTTTTCTTCGCCTTGGCGCCTGCTGCGTGGGCACAAGCGTCGTCCGCACAGTCGGTGGTTGTCGTATTAGTCGATGGATCAGAGGTGACGGGCACCATTGAAGAAGAAACGGACGCCGTCGTTGTTCTTCGCACGGCACTAGGGGTTCGCATGGAAATCCCCCGGGACCAGATCGAACGGATTACGGCGACGGACGCTCGATCCCAGCTTCGTGCGGATCCTCATGCGACCCGTTTGCTGTTCACCTCCACGGCCCGTCCTATCGGGAAAGGAAATGGGTACCTGGCCGTATATGAACTGCTCTTTCCGTTTGCAGCAGCGGGGGTGGGCGAACGTGTGAGTCTCGCGGGTGGATTTTCGCTCATACCAGGTGTCAGTTCCCAGCTTGTGTATATCGCACCGAAAGTCACCGTCTATAACCGTCCGCAGTCAGCGGTTGCGCTGGGGGCCTATGTCGGACGGGTTGGTTTCCTGGAGGGCGAATCGCCTGTTTTGGGGCTGTTGTATGGGTTGGGTACCTGGGGCAGTACCGAGCGGGCGGTCACTGTGGGGGCAGGCTATGCGTTTGCTGGGGAGGAGCGGGCGGATCGGCCCGTCTTGATGGTGGGCGGTGAGTACCAACTCAGCAACCGCTTGAAGTTGCTCTCGGAGAACTACATCGTCCCTGGAATAGGAGAAGCCACCTTGGGGTCGCTCGGGCTTCGGTTTATTGGCGACACCATTTCGGCCGATTTTGGATTTTTCATCGTGCTGGAAGCCATTGGGGAAACAGACGGACTCCCGGCGTTGCCGTGGCTCAGCTTTTCGTACCACTTCGGGCGCTAGGATCACATTGCAGAATCCTGTAGTCGTGGCATTGTATCAACAAAAAGGAGGATCACAGCAGATAGGAGATAGAAATAGACCGGTCTTGTTCGAGAAGGTGATGTAGTCGATTCGAAGTGCTGCTTCAGTTGCTCTTTGGTATTTTTTGAGTAGGTGGTGGCATGACAAGAATACAATTAAAATGCAACAACATCGTAACGTAAAGGGGAAAGAAACACTCTTCTCATAAGAGAATAATTGGAGATAAGATATTGATAATTAATAAGGTATAAGAAATGAGAGATAGCGTGGGCATTTATAGGAAAGTTTTAATAGGCAGTAATTAGCAAATTGGTGACAGGTGGATAGCGCTACGAGGTTGACAATCGGAGTTTGATTATGTATTACTTAAACCCCCTCTTCTTTACGGTTTTGCTTTATGAATTCAGTACAATGAAGCGCTGAAAGAATCTCGGAATCCCTGCCATTGCGTCCCTCAAACCAACCTATTGTATTAAAGGTCACCCCTCCTTATAAAATTAAGCCAGCAGCGCTCGGTGGAAAAGTACAGTCTCAGGTAGGAAGTGGCCTAAGCTGGGGTTCATTTTCGATCTCTTTTTGGTCTGTGTCTTCCTTTGTAGTTTCGGATCTGCGAAAATACTCATTGGGCGAACATATGGTCAAGTATGGCACCATTGTTGACGAGGTCAGTCGTTGTTTGCCTCACCATGATTCGTACGGCTCACCTGGTTCAAACAACAAGCGCCCGCTCTTTAAAAATTCTCACCACGCTCTATCCCACGGTCACATGAGAAAACACGTACAACCCCTTTTTCTGTTTGCCCTCCTCGTTTTTTTAATCGTACCAGCAACTACGGTACGGGCCCAGACCACCTATTACGCCGACGCGGTGGGGGGTAGTGATGCCAATGATTGCCTAACACCTGGCACAGCCTGTGAGACCATCGGTGCGGCCCTTGCACTAGCGATAGATGGTGATACGATTGAAATGGCCGCTGGGACATACAGCGAAACGATTAATATTACGCAGAACAACCTGACGCTCTCAGGGGCCGGGATCGGTTCCACCATACTTGACGTGAGTGGCGGCGGTGGCGATTACGGCATTGACGCGAGTGTGAACGGCCTCACGCTGGAAGATTTCTCAGTAGCAGGAAACAGCGGTTCGTACTCGGTGAAAATCGCCGGGATCAATGCGACAACCAAAGCCACCACCGTTACCGTCCAGAACCTGCAAGTGGATGATTCCCAACGCACGGGCGTGGATATTAACGGCGTGGATGGTGTTATCCTCACCAACATCACTGTCAATAATACGGTGGCAGGCAATGGCGTGGCGCTTACGGATGTGGACAACGCAGTACTGACTGACATTACAACGAGCGGCAACGCATGGGGAGGCGTGGCGATCTATACCTATGGGCGGTACTATCCGCTGGGGTCGGACAACATCACGTTGGACAATATCATGGGCGATGAGCCGAACCCAGTCTACATTGAACGAGGGAATTACAACAACCCGGGCAGCCCCGAGCCGATTACCAACCTGAACCGCGACGACTACGATTTCTCCGTCGAGAATACGACCTTCCGCGCAGGAGCAGAAAACTTCACGTTCTTGTTTGACAACCAGGCGGATGCGTTGGCATTTGCTGCTGGACTTACGAACCCGGAAGACTCGTACGTTACCGCCCTGCTCACGGGTGACCAACTCGTAGGCGCTGGCATGAGCATCCAGGCCGCTATCGATGCGGCCGATCCGGGTGATACCATTACGGTGGGTGACGGGACGTACAATGAAAACCTGAGCATCGCCAAAAATATCACCCTGCTTTCTGAAAATGGGCGAGCTACTACCATTATCGAAGGCATTTCCAGCGTCGGGTCGCTTGGGGCGATTGTCATTTCAAGCAACACTACGGCTGTGCAGATTGGGGATACGGGGATGGGCTTTACCATCATCGGTATTGACAATGGTGCGCCGGGCGTTGAGAATGCAGCCGTCTATTTCCAGGGCAGTCACAGCGGTGCCACCCTCCGCGACAACGAGATTCAGGCCAACGGAGATCACGGGCTTCTTACTGAGTATGGAGCCACCATCGACGGTTTTGTGATCGATAACAACGAGTTCTCTGGACAAACCTTCGTAGGTGCCCAACCTGCGGGCATTGGTTTTGGAAGCCAATTTACCACGCCAAACGTGCCACGCCAGCTAGTGACCATGGGCAATGGTGGTGGAACGCTTGGAACCGCCCTGACAACCAACATCACCTTCACGAATAACCTCATTTCGGGGACGGCAGGAGGGATCAGTTCGGATGACAACGTCAGTGAGCAAGGCAACACACTCGTCACCATTGATGCGGCCACCTCGACGATCACGGGCAACACCTTTGCCGGTACCACCACCCGCTTTGGCTCCTCGCTTCGCGTGCGTCGCCCTGGCACCGACATTTCGAGCAACAACTTCGACAGCACAAACATGGGCGCTAGCACCATTCATCTGTTTGTGCAGAATAACACCGACCCGGTAGAAACGATTGCTGCTAACAACACCTTCGATGTAGGCGTGTATGTTGAAGGCGGCACCTTTGTAGCCTACACCATCCAGGGAGCGGTCACGGCTGCTTCCCCCAACGATGTCGTTGGCGTGACGCCGGGGACGTACAGCGAGACGAATATTATTATCGATAAGGCCCTCACCGTCCGTGGCAATGACCCGTCGGATACCTTCGTGGAGTTGGGAGGGGGCAATGGTTTTTATCCGCAAGCCGACGGCATTACCATTCAGGACCTGACGATTCAGAATGGCGGGCAAGGCGTACGGTTTGAAATCGGCGGCGGTGGTACCATCGACAACACTGAACTGAACAATGTCACCTTCCTCGACAACAGTTCGCGCGGGATTGAAGTGCACAATCTGATGAATATGACCGATCTGCGCATCATTGACTGTCTGTTCGATGGAGATGGTGGTGGAACAGGCATTCGGTTCTCTTCGAGTGCCACCGGAGACGGGATTATGATTACAGGAACGACCTTCCAGGATCATGCCCTCGGCTTCTACCAGGCCAACGACGGAGGAACCGGGAATGTGCAGAATGTAACTGTGGACGACGCCACGTTCGTCAACCACACCGACACGGCCTTCTTCGCGGAGGAGATTTTTGACTCGACGATTGAAAACTCCGAGTTCACGGATAACCACCGGGGCATCACCATCTTCAAGAATTATACTGGAGCGGGCACGGACGTGGCGAACTTCACCGTTCAGAACAACACGTTTACGGACCAGATCGATTCTTCGGTGCTCTACTACCAGGCCAACAGTGCGCTGGTCGGCCCGGTGAACATTCAGGGCAACACGGTCAACCAAGATGTGGGCGTGATGGATACGCCCGTTGGCACCATTGATGTGCGCCTAGAAGCAGGCTTCACGCATGGGGCCGTGAACATCACCAGCAATGAAGTAAACCTGTCAGGGACGTTCGGTGCCATCACAGATGCGTTTGGTATCAAAGTGCGCGGCGAAGCCACCAACGTCAATATCACCGATAATGCGTTGGACGGTGGCAGTGTAGGCGGCGCGGGTGCCCCCATGACCTCTGGCCTGTATCTAGTCTCTGATGATGCGTCGATGGGCAGCTTTGGTGCCTCGTCGGTGCTCAGCTTCTCCAACAACCTCGTCAATAACTTCGTCTACGGGGTGAGTGTGTACGACGCCAACGGTTCTGTAGACGGCGGCCTCCCGGCTGGCGCAACGGTGATCCTGAGCGACAACGACTTCTCGGGCAACAGCAGTGGAGGCGTTAGCAACGGAGGCACCAGCGAGACCATCGATGCGCCCGGTAACTGGTGGGGCAGCAACGCCCCCGCGACGGTCGCTGCGCAGGCGGGCAGCAACGTGGACTACACGCCCTGGCTGGACGTAGGCACCAACACGAGCGGTGGCACCGGCTTTGCAGGCGACTTCACGACGCTGTGGGCCGACGACGACAGTCCGCAGACGGGGGGAATTGGTCGTATTCAAGAAGCCATCAACCTTGTGACCAACAGCACGGTGAATCTGGCACCCGGTACGTACGTTGAGCCCGCCCAGGTCTTCGTCGATGAAGATGTAGACATTATCGGCGACGACCGTACGACGACGACGATTTCGCCCGGCTTTGATACGGGCGCGTCCGGCGATGCGCGAGGCTTCTTCCTGATTGATACCGGTATTACCTTTAACCTGAGCGATGTAACGGTCGATGCGACGGGTCGCCTCGTTTATCAAGGCTTCCGCATCAAAGGACAGGGATCGTTTACCAACGTCGATTTCAACGAGATCAAGTACAACGAAAGCGGACCTCATTATCAAGGTGTTGCAGTCGTTCCCTTCGGTGGCGATGTGGATATCACCAACTGTACATTCTCCGAAATCGGTCGGATTGGGGTGCTATACTTCGGCGCGGGCATCACGGGCTCAACCTACGATGGCAACACCTACACAGGGAAAGGCGCAGGCGACTGGCTCGATTATGCGCTGGATATCAGCAACGGAGCCATTGTGGATGTGACAAACAGCACCATCTCTGGCAACACGGGTGTTGCCAGTTCCGATGGCTCTACGTCGGCAGGTATTTTGGTGTCGACGTTCTTCGGTCCCGGAACGACGGCAAACATCACAGGCAATGACATCCTGAATAACACCGTCGGTATCGCAGTGGGCTTCGATGCTGCTGATGTCAGCACGGTGACGGCGAGCAACAACCTGCTGGACGGAAATACGGCATTTGGGGTGTCCAACTCGACTACAGCCGCGAGCAAGCAAAGCAATGTGGTTGCACGTCCGTTCGCGCCGACGGAAGGTATACAGCCAGCAAACGTGGTTGCCAAGGTCGATGCGCCCAACATCGTCGATGCGCGCTCCAATGACTGGGGTGACCCGACGGGACCGAGCGGCGGCGTGATGGACCCGATCACGGGCATTTTGGCGAACGGCATTGGGGATGAAGTGGATGAATTTGTGCGGTTTGATCCGTGGATTGGCAAAGAGACTGCCAAGACGCTGTATCTGACCACTGACGTCAACGATGTGCTTGCGGTCACGGGCTATCCAAACACGACGTGGGCATACACCGCCTACGAATCCGGTGCCGACCCCGGCCTGGATGACTGGAACTACAATGGCACCGGAACTAACGTTTTCTACCTCGTGCCCGAAGAAGGCACCGAGTTTGGCGGGTCGGACGTGACGATTGAATGGGATGAGAGCGTGCTGACCCTCGAATCAGTGACAGCCGTTGGCGGCTTGTTCGATTCAGGAAGCAGCAGTTCCACGTTCTTTACCTCGCAACCGGCCTCGAACCAACTGCGCATCAACGCAAGTCGGCTCGACAACATCAACATCACCTCGGTGGCGGGCGACTACATTGCCTGCATCTCGTTTACCCAGGCAAGCGCTGGCGTAAGCGATATCGAGATCCTGCAAACACCGCTCAGCTTCCGGCGCTTCGACGGCGTTGGTGGACAGGAAGGCGTGCTTGTTTTCCCCGACACCGAGATCCCGTCGGTGCGGGCGCTGCTAGGGGATGTGACCTCGATCATTGGACCCGATCCATCGACGGGCGACGGACTTGTTGAGTTTGAAGACCTCTTTATCTTCTCGAATGCCTACTTCTCGGACAACGTCCTGCCGACGTTATACAAGGAGAAATTCGACATTGGCCCGACGGACGATGGCACCGTGTTCTCGTTGCCGCAGGTGGATGGGCTGGTTGAGTTTGAAGACCTGATCATCTTCTCCATCAGCTACGGCCTTTCGGCGTCCGGCGGGTACGACAAGGTGATTGAAGAGACCGCGCCGCAGGTGGAACCCGTGCAGGTGCTGGTGGAAGATGCCGAGCCCGTTGGTGGTCAGCTTCGCATTCCGGTCTCGGTGGCCAACGCGGTAGACCTTCGGGCCTTCAGCATGGAATTCATCGGTGGTTCGGCGTATAAGCTGGTCGGCATCGAGGAAGGAACGCTCACGAGGTCCACCGAAGCAAGGCCCGTGTTCCTACGGGGCATCGCCAAGGACGGGTCGATCTGGGTAGATGGGGCCATTTTAGGAGCCCATCAGCAGGCGATCCAGGGACAGGGGCATTTGTTCACGCTCGTGCTGGAGCCGGTGGAAGCGGGTAACCTGACGCTGCAAGACGTACGGATGCGGACGACGGCAAATACCAACCTGAAGTCGCAATGGGACGATATCCAGATTGACAGCGGTATCGCCCTGCCCACCGAATACGCGCTGGAGCAGAACTACCCGAACCCGTTCAACCCGACCACGACCATCTCCTTTGCACTTCCTGAAGCAGGCGATGTGTTGGTGGAAGTCTTCGATGTGACGGGTCGCCGGATGGCCACGTTGGTGAACGGCGAGTATGCAGCGGGTACGCATACGGTAGAATGGAATGCCCATCAGGCACCTAGTGGTGTTTACTTCTATGCCGTTCGTGCGGGAGACTTCCAGGCCACGCGCCGCATGGTGCTGCTCAAGTAATAGCAAAAACGAGCGAAACCATAAGGCGCACCCTGGCTCGATGGGTGCGCCTTATGGTGATTTTTCGTTCGGGAAATGTTACCTTTGTGGGCGGCATTCGCCACGACAAAAAATCGAGACCCACGGATTTTTTGAAGGCTCCTACCTATGTATCTGATGAAGCGGTTTGCATTATTCATCATCCTCTCCTTGACTACGTTGCCTGCCACGGCCCAGACAACCATCCTGATTTCTCCGGCGAGTACAGCCGTGAGCGGGACAGGTATGAGCTTCAATGTGGATATTCGCCTGACAGATTATGTAGATGTGCTCGGGTTTAGCGTGCCGATCTATTATAATCCAGCGGTGATTCAGCATACGGCGGTGACTAGCCGGGGTCAGTTGTTAGGAGCCGATGGAGGCACTCCGTTTTGCCAAGTGACGCCTTCTGCCGACGCTGGAGCGGGCGAGATGCTGATTGACTGTGCAATTCTCGGAGGTACGGTTGGGGATGGAGTTTCTGGAAGTGATGGTGTGGTCGCTACGCTTGCGTTTCAGAGTGTCGGCGCAGGGTCGACCGACATTCTCTTCGATGAGAACCCCAACGAGACAAACCAGGGAGCCGGAGGAACCGCGTTTCTTCGTGTCCGCGACGACAATAACAACCCCATTGCTGTAGTCGTTGAAACAGGCCTCGTTTCGGTAACCAGTCCGCTGCCGAATGAGACGGAAACCAAAGACTACGACGATGGCGATGAAGATGGTTCTTTCCCAGTAGCCAATGCCACCCTTGCTCGCTTGAATGTCGTCGATGCGATTGATACCGATGGAAAAACCACCGTGGCGCTCTACGATGGAGCACCGCCAGGAGGCGATGCGGCGCCGTTTTCGGACCCAGACAGCGACATTTCGACGCTCGATGTGCTGGATCGGTATTGGGAGTTTGCGTCCTCGCTGTCGGGCGCTTTTGTCACCCATCTCGCGTTCAGCTACAGCGGCCTTGATGCCAGCGGGGTCGCTCCCGGAGGCGGTATTCCGGTACCCGCCAACCTGCGCGTGTGTCGGCGGGCGTTGGGCGCGGGTGCATCGGATGCATGGGACGTAGTGCCCGTTGCTGAAACCACGGTAGATGAAATCGAGGAAGAAGTAGAACTGACCCTGCCGCCATCTACAGGAAACTATGGGCCAGCGCAATACGCGATTTGTGGAGACGGTTTCGGCCTGCTGCCGGTCGAACTGGTGGCGTTTGAAGCACAAACCGATGGCTCAGACGTGTTGCTGCGTTGGGAGACCGCCAGCGAGACGAACAACGCCGGGTTTGAGGTGCAGCACGCCGTCGCGCAAGCAGGCTGGCAGCCCTTGACGTTTGTAGACGGCAACGGAACCACCCTTCAGCCGCAGCACTACACCCACCGGATGACGGATCTGGTGCCCGGCACGCATCGCTTCCGGCTGCGTCAGGTAGACTTCGACGGCACCTTCGACTACAGCCCGGAAATCGAAGTGCAGGTCGAACAGCCCGGGCTCTTTCATCTGTCGGAACTGTATCCGAATCCCCTTGGCAGGGCGCATGGGAGCACGCAGGCATATCTGTCGCTGAGTGTGTCGCAAGCCCAGCCGGTAGAAGTCCAGGTATTTGACCTCCTCGGACGCCAGGTGCACGACGTATTTAATGGCACGCTCTTGGCTCATGAAACAAAGGTCCTGACGCTCGACGGGTCGTCATTGCCCAGTGGTGTCTACACCGTTATCGTTCGGGGAAACATTTTTGCTACCACCCAGCAGTTCGTTGTTTTACACTAACTAACCTCGTTAGCGGCGCAGGTCGCTTATTTAACGGAGCATGATAGATGGGAAAATGGGTTGTCGGATGGTTGGGTTTGTTCATGATCGCAGGGCTGGGAAACGTCCCTGCGCACCAGGCGATGGCACAAACCACCCATGTGCGGGTGGCACCCGAGACCAATCCGGTAGATGGCATTGGGCAGACATTCAGCGTCGATATTGTCATTGAGGATTACGCCAACTTCCGGGGCTATAGCATTGAGCTTTTGTATGATCCGTCGGTTGTTATGCACACTGGCATTAGCAAAGGCAATATCTTCAACCCCTTTGCCGACATCCTGCTATCCAGTGGTAGCGATGCCGCAGCCGGACGTATTGTGGCCGACCACGTCATTCTTGGCTCAGACGTTGTTACCGGGGCGCAAGCCACAGCCTTCTCGGTCACGTTTGAGGCGGTAGGAAATGGAACTACAGATCTTGCCTTTGGGCTGACGCGGCTGCGCGACAACGGAAACAACGAGATTACGCATACCACCCAGGGTGGCGAAGCATCGGTCGGGGAGGATCCCGTCTTCATTGCCGATCTGGCGCTTTCGATGCAGATCAGCAATGCAAATCCAGTGCTGGGCGATCATATAGAGATTACGCTGGAACTGGCAAATGACGGTCCAGACGAAGCTACGGGCGTCATCGTAACGGATGAATTGCCGGATGGACTACTCTTCATCAATGCAACGGCCTCGGTCGGAACGTACGATAACACAACGGGTGCATGGAATGTAGGGACGCTTTCTAGCGGTGGTACCGCCACATTGCTAATTGAGGCCGAGACAACTGCTGAGGTGACGCTTACCAACCGGGCCCAGGTGTTGGCCTCCGACCAGACCGACCCTGATTCTATTCCCGGCAACAGCCTGCCTGCGGAGGACGACGATGCAGAGGTGGTGGTCACGGTTGGAGCCCTTAACCTGCCGCCGCAGGTGCAAGACGACATCATCCAGGCCCGTCCCGGCCAATCCGTTATGATCAGCGTGCTTGCCAATGATATCGATCCAGAGGGGCAGCTTAACCCTGCCAGTGTGTTTATTACGTCCGCCCCTGTGAATGGCATCGCTGTGGCAAACGCCAACGGGTCGATCACATACGTGGCGAATGTGGGTTTCCTCGGCACCGACCAACTCACCTATCGGGTGCAGGATACGCAGGGAGCTACCTCTGCCGATGCGACAGTGACAATCACGGTGTCGGCCAATCAGGCCCCGCAATTCGTGAGTACACCACCCACCACCGTTGCACCAGGCACGAGTTATCTTTACCAGATCGAGGCTGCGGATGCCGAGGGCGATCCTGTTTTCTTCTCGGCACCGCTGCTTCCCGAGTGGTTGACCCTGCTAGACTTTACAAATGGTACTGGATCGCTGAGTGGAACACCCGACGAGCAGGGGAGCACCGCCTCGGTTATTTTGCGGGTTCAGGATCAGGATGGGGCATTTACAGAGCAAGCCTTCGATATTACCATCACCGCCAACGCACCGCCAAGCACCACGGCAGATCAGGCCGAGACGGACGAAGAGGTGGCCGTAGAAATCACGGTGCTTGCCAATGACACAGATGCCGAAGGTGACCCCCTTACACTTACGGCTGTTTCCACCCCCGCAAATGGAACGACAACGTTTACGGTGGAAGGAGTAGTGACCTACCAGCCCGGGCTCGATTTCTTTGGGGTGGATCAGTTCACGTATACCGTAACGGACGGGTTTACTCCTCAGACTGAAACGGTGATGGTCACCGTACTTCCGGTAAATGATGCACCCGGTACAACTTCCATCACCGCACCCCTAGACGGAGCCCTTATCAGCGTGGAAGGTGATCCGTCACAAACGCTTGTTGTTAGCTGGAACGAAGCCGTCGATCCTGACAACGATCCACTTTCTTACGTGTGGCAGCTTTCCCAGACCGAAACGTTTGGCGACGCGGAAGTGATTTACGTGACTGATGGTGCCGAGGCGACGCAGGTTGAGGTGTCATTTGAAATGCTGGCGGCATTACTCGATCAACTTGACAAAACCGATCAGGACGAAATTACCACCTATCATCGGGTGGTTGCCTCGGACGGTCAGGTGACAACGGCATCAGATTCGCAGGTGCTGTATTTCATCCGGGGCACGCTTACTGATATCGAGGTGAACAATGATTTGCCGCAACATGCCGCGCTTTTGCGGAATTATCCCAATCCGTTTACAGACGCCACCACCATTTCTTTCACGTTGCCGAAACCCATGTCGGTCCGGCTTGTCGTGACCGACGCCTTGGGACGCCACCTTGCCACCTTGCAGGATCGCTTGTTAGCCGCAGGCACACATGCCGTCTCTTGGCAAGCCCAAGATGCACCCAGTGGACTGTATTTCTATCGACTCATCACCGAGGAGGGGCAGCAGACCCGTTCGATGTTGCACCTCAAGTAGTAAGTGTATCTAACGCGATACCCGGATGTGTCCGCCCGGTTCGATGGCCAACGTAGAGCCGGGCTGGGCGTAGAGTAGCCCTTGAAAGTGCAGTGTGCCGCGCACCACCACGGTCGCGGCCCGGTGAAGTTTCAGCACCGCGCTTTCCGGAAGCGTAGACTCGGCACTTGGTTCGAAGATGACGGTGGCTCCGGGTTCTACAATGAGGCCATCTCCGAGCGTCAGTATGGTTTCGATGTGCAACGTGCTGCCGTTGGTAACCACGACGGGTTCGTTAAATACGGTGCCTCGCGTTTCGTCACCCATCCAAGAGTTTTCGCGGATAATGGGTTGCTCGCGGAAGTCAGCGAGGTAGTCGAATACCATCGTTTGCCCCGCGTCATCGCTGGTACGGATGCGGTCGAGGGCGTTCCAACGGACAGGAAAACGATCAGGATAGTGCGCGTAGCCATTGGTATTGGGACGCGTCCACGGCGTGAGTTGGGTTTGAGTCGATGGACCAAATAGGTCGCCGTTATAAGGGGCATTTTCGACAGAAAGGTCGAGGGTGTTGTCTGCCGGAAGCACATCAAACCGGAGGCTGTCGCTGAGGGTGACGAGCAGGCCGGTGGTGCGCAACAGCCCCATCTCGAAGCGCCCGTCGATGCCGCCGCGCCGGTACTGGTCGAAATAGCCGATGCGCTGGCGGTTGGTCAGATGAAGGACGCGCCCGTGGGCCAGTTCCACCTTTTTGCAGTCCGCCGTGGAATAAAGGTCGCCCAGCGAGACATCGCGTTGCGTGGTGGTGAGGGTGTCGCACTGAATCCAGCCGAGCCGTTCGCGTTCGAAGGCCGAGATGGTTTCGTCGCCGCGTGCGTCCCAGCCGCCGCCAGCGCCCGCCATCAGCGCATAGCCGATGGTGTTGGTGGCCCGGGAGGTGCGGTTGCTCGCCGCTGGCACGTCGTTGTCGGTGATGGCGGGGATGTGGTTAAAATGCGGTCGCCACAAGTCGTGTCCCAACTCATGCGCCATCAGCCGCACGTGGTAGACCTGGGGGATGATATTACCGGGGGTGCGGTGCATCAGGATGGAGCCGGACGACCGCCAGTCTACGCGCAGGCTGTCATATACGAGGTGGCCGCCCGGAGGGCGTCCTGCCGAAATACCGCCACCGCACATGGCGTCCAGACACGAAATACCCGTGTAGGTGAATACCTTGGCGTCGCGCTGGGTGTCGCCCCGGATGATGAGAAACAGGTAATCGAGTTGGGAGTCGCCGTTGTGGTCATACGGGCTGAAGTCGAAACCATAGCCGTCGATGCGGTCCAGCAGTTCTTGCGTGAGGTAGCCATAGCCACCGTTGGGGCGGTGGTAGTGGGATTCGGGATGTTGGCTGACAAGGACAGAGTCGTACGGTGCGCCATAGATTACAAAGTGCCCGTTCGACTGCTGGTGAAAATATGCCGTAAGGGTGCTGTCGGCATAAGGTGGTTCCGGCGATGGGGCGAGGAGCGTCCGGGCGAAGGCGGGGAGGGCACCGCCATTGTCGAGCGGCCAGTCGCGGGCATTGAGCACCGGGTCTCCCACCACGGGGTCGTCCTTGAACTGGGCAAAAACGATTAGGGCACGTAGCGTGTCGGCGTAGAGGGGAGACGCGGCCGGGGTTGGTTGGGCTTGGGCGGCCCAGGTAGGGAGTAGGGCGAGGAGAAGCAGGGTACGTAGAAACACGAACGGCAAGAACAGGACGATGCAACGCAGAACCGCTGTTCCTACCTTGCCATCAACCACGGGTTCACGCAATGATAAAAAACGACCTTAATTCCCGTTTGCGAACGGATGCGCAGGCGATCTACGGGGCTGCCGTGCGGGCGGTCCAGGCCGATCAGCTATTGGCAGCATTTGATCTGGACGTTTTTTTCGATCGGCCCTTGGAGGCATTTCGCCGCGTCATTGTTGTAGGGGCTGGCAAGGCCGCCATGGCGATGGCAGGGGCGGTGGAGCAGCGGCTCGGGCAGGTAGATAGTGGGGTAGTGGTCATTCCTGAAGGCTACGCAGCGACCCTGCCAGCTACGGAGGCGGCTCCGCAGCAGATCCGGGTCGTAGAGGCAGGGCATCCCTTGCCCACCGCCGCAGGCGTACAGGCCGCGCAGCAGGTGCTGCATCTTGCGCAGGCGGCCACAGCAGACGATTTGGTGCTGGTGATGCTTTCCGGCGGCGGCTCGGCCCTGTGGCCCTTGTTTGCGGAAGCAATTACGCTAGAAGAAGCGCAGGAGACGTTTCGGATACTGTTGCATAGCGGAGCCGACATCCACGCCATCAACACCGTACGCAAGCATCTTTCTCGCATCGGTGGAGGGCAGTTGGCCCTTGCGGCGTTTCCGGCGCAGATGGTGGCGTTGGTGCTTTCCGACGTGGTCGGCGATGACCTAAACGTGATTGCCAGCGGCCCGACCGTCCCTGACCCAACGACATTTGCGGATGCTCGGGACGTGCTGCATCGCTTTGGTTTGTGGGAGATGGTGCCGAATTCCGTGCGTCATCATTTGGAACATGCGGCCTCCGAAACCCCATCGTCAGATCACCCTACGTTTCAGCGGGTGCAGACGCACTTGGTGGGTACCAACCAGACCGCCTTGCAAGCGGCTGCCCATGAAGCCGAGCGAGGGGGCTACCGGGTGAGGGTGAATGAAGCGCCCGTAATGGGTGAGGCGCGGGAGGTGGGCACCCAACTCGCCCAGCATGTGATAGAGCAGGGCACCATCGTGCCTACGTGTTGGCTATCGGGGGGAGAGACGACCGTCACGGTGACTGGAACGGGGCGGGGAGGACGGAATCAGGAGGTAGCGCTTGCTGCGGCATTGGCGCTTCACGGCACGGAAGGCCCGCTCCTGTTTCTCAGCGGCGGCACCGACGGCATCGACGGGCCGACGGATGCCGCCGGGGCCTGGGCGACGCCTGCCACCGTAGAGCAAGGGCAGACGCTTGGCCTGAACGCCGAGGCTGCGCTGCACAACAACGATGCGTATGCGTTCTTTGAACGGTTGGATGCCTTGCTAATGCCGGGGCCGACGCATACCAACGTGATGGATATACAGGTGGTGTTGAAAGGGTGAATGGAGACAGGAGTGATCTCCCACGTTGCACCAAGGTGGGAGATGTTTCACTATGTTCGGAATGACACGTCCTTCAATGTTGAACGCCCTTTTCGGAAACGGCATTTGAAGGGCAACAAAAAACGCGGGCGCATCCTTTCGAACACACACGATGCACCTCAGCGCTTTTCTGTCGCTTCCACGCATTGCCTTTCGTATACTTGGCTGCCTGTTTAAACAACAAAAATCCCCGCCTGTATGCCCGGATTTTTCAGACTAGGATTGTTGCTCATTTTTGCCATGGCGCATGGTCTCTCGACGGCTCATGCGCAAGAGCTTCCCTTTGATTCCGACGTGCCGCTGCCGGGGGTCACCGGATATGCCGCTGGGATTCCCACTCCCGATGATGTGATGGGCCATCGCATTGGGACGCGTCACACCATTCCCCATCAGGTGGTCGATTATTTCGAGGCAGTGGCGGTGGCCAGCGACCGGGTGGTGTATGGTGAACATGCCCGCAGTTACGAAGGCCGCAAACTTGTCCACGCGATTGTCACATCACCAGCCAACCATGCCCGTCTGGAAGCCATCCGCACCCAAAACCTGGCGCTTTCGGACGATCCCGCCTCCATCAGCGATGCTTCCCTTGCTGAGATGCCCGGCGTTATCTACATGGGCTACAGCGTACATGGCAACGAAGCCAGTGGCACCGAGGCCGCCGTGCTGTTGCTCTATCACCTCGCCGCCGGAGAAGGCCCGGCGGTGCAGGCCATGCTTGACAGCCTTGTGGTCATCATCGACCCCATGCTCAACCCCGACGGGCGCGACCGCTTCGCGGACTGGGCTAACCGGCACCGGGGGGGTGCCTATACCAGCGATTCCCAAAACCGCGAGCATAACGAAGCGTGGCCGGGTGGGCGGACCAACCACTACCTGTTTGATCTCAACCGCGACTGGCTGTTGCTGCAACACCCGGAGTCGCAGGGGCGCATGGCGCTGTGGCATCATTGGCGCCCGCAGGTCTCCACAGACTACCACGAGATGGGGAGCAACAGCACGTTTTTCTTTCAGCCCGGCATCCCAAGCCGCACCAACCCCAACACGCCCCCGATCAATCAGGAACTAACCGCTGAGATTGCCACCTACCACGCCCGTGTCCTCGACCGCGTGGGGCAGTTATACTACACCGAAGAATCCTTCGACGACTTCTACTACGGCAAAGGTTCTACCTACCCCGATATCAACGGCAGCATCGGGATTCTGTTTGAGCAGGCGTCCTCGCGGGCGCTGGTGCGCGAGACGGACTACGGGACGTTGCACTACAGCACCACCATCCGCAACCAGTTTATGGCGTCGCTGTCGTCGCTGGAAGCAGGAGTGGCGATGCGGGAGAAGCTGCTGCGCAACATGCGCGATTTTTACCGGAATGCACCGGACCGGGCCGAGGCGAATGCGGTGCAAGGCTATGTGGTGGGGCTAGATCGGGGGCGTACACGGGCGCAGCACCTGGCGCAGGTGTTCCAGCAGCACCGGATCCGCCTCCATCTGCTAGGTACGGATGTCACACTCGACGGGCATCGCTTTCAGGCGGGCGAAGCCTATGTCATTCCCATCGACCAGCCCCAGACAACGATGGTTAAAGCCATCATGGAGCGGACGACCACGTTTGCGGACTCGCTGTTTTACGACGTGTCGTCGTGGACGCTGCCGCTGGCGTTTGATGTGGATTATGCCGAGGTGCGCCGCAACATCGGCGGGCTGTTGGGTGATGTGGTAGAGCCGGTGATGCAAGATGGCGGACAGTTGGTGGGTGGACACGCCGCGTACGCCTATGCCTTGCCGTGGGAGTCTTACTTTGCCGGGCGGGCGCTGTATCGGTTGCAGGCTGCCGGGGTGCGGCCCGTGCTCTTGCAAGAGCCATTTTCCGCAATGGTAGATGGGCGCCAACAGGCATTCCCTCGTGGCACCGTTGTAATCCCCGTTGCCCAGCAAGACGCCAGCGCCGAGACCGTGCATCAACTTATTGAAACGGCGGTGCGCGAGGATCACGTCACGGTTTATGCGCTGAATACCGGTTTGACACCGGGTGGGCCCGATCTCGGGAGTCCGCAAAGTGAGGTGCTTGCCAAACCCGATGTGGTTATTGTGTCGGGAAGCGGGACCAGCAGCTACGCTGTGGGCGAGGCGTGGTATTTACTCAGCGAACGGTTCCAGATCCCTGTTTCGCTGATTGATCAAGAACGGGTCGAACAGGTGGACCTCGGACGCTACACCACCATGATTCTCAGCGGCGGTTTCTACGGCGACCTGGAGGCGGACGAGGTCAAGCGTTGGGTCCGCCAGGGCGGGCGGCTCATTGTCTTTGGGAGTGCCATCGATTGGGCCCGCGACAACGGGCTGCTCCAGATCGAGCGCAAACCGTTCGACATGGACTCGCTGCTCCGTGATGTACCCTATGCCGATCTGAATGAGGCACGCGGGGCGCAGTTTATGGGCGGCGCCATCTTTGAGGCGCAACTGGATATCACCCATCCGCTGGCCTATGGCATGCCCGATACATTGCCCGTTTTCCTCGACCGGCGCGTGGCGTATGAACCTTCCGAAACGCCGGGTGCCAACGTGGCGCGTTTTGCAGACGAACCGTTGCTGAGTGGCTACGTCGCTTCGTCCTTTTTGCCCGATTTGGCGGAAAGCGCAGCGCTGGTCACGGAGTCCATGGGAGGAGGGCGTGTCATCGCCTTCAACTTCAACCCCGATTTCCGCGCGTATTGGTATGGCACCGACCGGCTGGTGCTAAATGCAGTGCTGCTCGGTGGAGCATTTTAGCGAGGGAAGGGGGAAGCGGTTGGAGGGAAGAAGGGATTCGGTAGGGAATGGGGTTTGGGGAATAGGGAGTAGGGATCGCCTGCGTGGCAACCCCACACCTGGGATTTATACGGATTGCCATCGTTGATGTCTGGATACATTTCTTTGATGAAATCACCCTCACCCTGTCCCTCTCCCATCAAGGGAGAGGGAACGTGGACAGAAGCCTTTGCGCTATCCAGACATCAAAAAACGGAATTAGTATTTCCGTTCCACCCTACCCGTAGGGGTCGCCCCCTGTGGCGACCCAACACTGCCAGTATCAATCCCGTGCAATCGAGTGCCACACGCGCAGGCCAGCGTCTTGGGCTGTTTCAGCAGCCTGCCGTGCTGTGGCCTCGTGGATAAACACGCCAAACACCGCCGATCCTGATCCTGACATACACGCATAGCCCGCACCTGCGTCTAGAAGCAGTTGTTTGGCGTTGGCAATGGCTGGATATTGGGCTAAAATCGGGGCTTCAAAGTCATTGCCTAGCTCTTGATTCCAGCAGTCAAGGTCATTTGAACAGACCACGTTGCGCAGGTCAGGGCGCGGGTGGTCGTTGGGCTGGACGAGGCGGTAGGCCTCGGGCGTAGACACAGCAACGGGCGGTACCACCACCACGAGCGCAAACGGAAACAAATAGGGCTGATGCGTGGCGGGATCGACGAGGGGCGTCAGGATTTCGCCGCGCCCGGTGGCGTAGGCGGCGTCCGCGCCGAGGAAAAACGGAACGTCGGAGCCGAGGCGGGCGGCAAGGGTATGCAGTTCGTTGGGGGAGCAGTTAAGCTGCCACAGGTCGTTCAGCAAAAGCAACGTTGCTGCCGCGTCGCTGGAGCCGCCGCCGAGCCCGGCCCCGTAGGGAATGTGCTTGTTCAGGTGCAGCCGCGCCCCTTGCGCCGTACCTTTTTCTTCGGCCAAAAGCCGGGCCGCCTTCATCACCAGGTTGCTTTCATTTGTAGGTAAAGCAGGATCCGAGCAGGTGAGCGAGAGGTGATCCGCTGCCGTTGCCGTCACCGTGTCGGTCCACCTAATGCGCAAAAAGACCGTTTCCAGATCGTGAAAGCCGTCCGAACGCTTGCGCAATACCCGCAAACCGAGGTTAATTTTCGCCGAAGCAGTGCGTTTGAGAATCACTTGAAGATCGAATGGGTTAGGAAGGCCCACGTTGCACCGGCCCGCCAGATCGTTTAACTTCGCCAAGCTACGCATTTTCACGTCCGCACGCCCACCTCATAGCCGTCCCACGCGTATTTCCTGATCGCTACGACCTTTTTGCCGAACCAACCCCACAGGCTACGCAGACCCGGTCGATCAATGCCACCGCGTGGAGGGCACCCTTTGCGTCCTCATCGTAGGGAGTATCCGTTGTGTCTGTTGGCTGTGTCGCCGGCGCTCCAACCCGAAACTGATAACACGCATTGTATGGATACCGACGTGATGGATAGGCGATGGCGGATGATAGGGCACCTGCTCGGGCTGCTTGCCGTCGGTTTGTTGCCGCTTCTTTCTGCCACGGCACAAACCGTGGGCGGACGCCCCTCGCTGACCGACCCGACGCAGCCCAACCTCCTGCTCGAACTCCAGCAGCGCGTGCTCGAAGCCAGTGCCGACGGGCAGATGATTGCGCTCGAAGGGGCCATCGACCCGGAGCAGTATCTGATTGGCCCCGGCGATCAGTTTGCCGTGAATGTGGGCGGTACGCTGGGCACCAGTCTCGTCATCCCGGTCTCGGCGAATGGCGACCTATTTTTGCCCGAAGTGGGCCCCATCGCCGTCAGCGGACGCACACTCGCCGAGGTGGAAGCCGACGCCGAGGCGCGGTTGCAGGCGTCGTTTCGCAATGTGACCGTTGACATCACGCTCGCGCAGCCCCGTGCGTTTCTGGTGCACGTGGCGGGCGGTGTGCCGGAGCCGGGGCGTTATCTCATGTTTCCGATGGCGCGGGTAGACGATGCGCTTCAACAAGCGGTGCTGCGGGCCGCCGTGCGGCTGGATCCCGTGACGGGTCGTTCGCCCCAGATTCCCGGTTCCGCCCTCACCGAACGCCCCGCACTGGGGCAGACCTACCGCGCCGCGTTGCGCAACATCCTCGTCCACCACCGCGACAGCACCAGCGAGCGCCTCGATCTCCTGCGCTATTATGCCATCGGCGACCTGGATCACAACCCGTTCCTGCGTGATGGTGACGTGGTGGAAGTGCCGACGTACCATCAGGAAAACGACGCTGTGCGCGTCTCCGGCGAAATCGCCTATCCCGGCACCATGGATTTTCGCCCCGGCGATAGGGCGCTCGACGTGCTGCGCATCGCGGCTGGGCCGGGAGGCATGGAAAAGCTGAAGGAGGTGCGGCTCACGCACGAAAACGACGACGGCACCGTCGATAACATCTTGCTGGACATCCCGCGTATTTTGGCAGGCGATGCGGCAGATGTGGCCCTCGCGCCGCGGGATCATCTCAACGTATTGGCCGAAGACCGCGCCTCGGCGGCCATCCACGGGCTCGTCGAGTATCCGGGCACGTATCCCATCGAAGACGGCGTCACCACGCTGCGTGACCTTATTGAACTGGGCGGGGGCCTCAAGCCCGACGCCAACCCACGCGCTGCCTTTATCGAACGCCGCCAGTCGTTTTATTTTAAGCAAACGGGTCAGGCCACGGACCTCGACTTTTTCAGCCGGACCTATCTCCAGCAATCGCTCAACCGCAACAACGTGGTGGTGGATCTGGAAGCCGCGCTGCAACCCGGCGCGCCCGACTTTGTGATTTATGACCAGGACCGGGTGGTTTTCCCACGGGATGAAGGCACCGTGTATGTGACCGGCAACGTGCCACAGGCCGGGTTTATCCGGTTTGTCGACGGGCAGCGGGCGCGGTATTATGTGGATGCCGCCGGAGGCAAAGGGCCGCTTTCCAAAGGCGTCTACGTGTTTTCGCCCGATGGAAAAATGAAGACCGGCGAGCGCACCGTCGTGCGGCAAGGCGACACCATCTTTGTCGACCGCGAAGACATCGCCGAGTCCCCGGACATCGCCACGTTGCTCATCAGCGACCGCAGTGCGAAGCGGCAGGCGCGGATCATGAACACGCAAACGATCATTACCGGAGTCTCGGCGATTACGAGCATCCTCACCGCCTACGTTGCCCTCCGTAGCATCAACAACTGAACCGGATCATGGACGAGATGCAAAACAACGGTAGCCAGCCCCTCATGGGCGGCGATTTTGTGAGCGATCCGGAGCGCCGCGCCCGGTTTGAGCAGGCGGTGTGGGGGTTCGTGGGCACGATGTGGCGCAACCGCACCATCATCATTGCGGTGACAGGCATCACGGCGGTGCTGTCGGTGGTGATTGCACTGCTGCTGCCCAAGTGGTACCGCGCCGAGTCGCGGTTGCTGCTGCCCGGCCGCAGCGGCAGTGGATTGATCGCGGGGGCGCTGTCAGAACTGCCGTCGGCGGCCAAGTCGCTGCTGGGCGGGGCGTCGGGCGACTATTCGCGCTACCTGACCATCTTGTGGAGCCGCAGCCTCGCCGAGTCCACCATTGATTATTTCGACCTGACCACAGTCTACGAGACGGCGGAAAGCAACACGCCGGTCTACGACGCCATGCTGATCTTGTGGGACAATTCCGGATTCACCGTTGATGAGGAATTCGAGCACCTGACGATTGCCGTCATGGACCAGGACCCGCAGCGGGCAGCGGATCTCACCAACTTCATGGTGGACGAACTGGGACGGATCAA
Source organism: Rhodothermia bacterium (assembly GCA_030428385.1). Lineage (GTDB taxonomy): Bacteria > Bacteroidota > Rhodothermia > Rhodothermales > JAAAOL01 > JAUIDY01. The sequence continues at coordinate 40,276 of JAUIDY010000047.1, forward strand.
TGCGCGGCTGGCCTCGGCGTCGGCGGCCAAGTTCCGCACGTATATCGAGCAGCGCTACAACGAAACCGAGTCGGCGCTCGATTCGGTGTTGACCGAGCAGCGCAAGCTACAGGAGAAATACGGCATCATCTTCCCCGTAGAGCAAAGCGAGGTGTTGCTCGAAAACATGGCCGGGATGCGGCTGGCGATGTTTTCCGCCGAGGCCGACTACGCCCAGTTGCTCGGCGAAGTAGAACTGGAATACGGACGGCTGGTGGGACAGGCCGAGTTGGAATACGAGCAACTCCTCAGCATGTATGGCCCCGAAAACTCGCTGGTGCGACAGGCCCGCGAAGCGATGGTGGGGGCGCAGAACCAGTATCAAAAAGCCATGCGGACGGCCCGGCAGCGCTACGAGCAGTCGCGCTCGTCGGCGCAGCAGGAGTTCAACAACGTGCTGGACGGCGGCGAACGCCTCTTGCCCATCCCCGCCGACAGCATCCCGGCGATCTCGCAGGAGTTTTTTAACCTGCAAAAGGAGCAGGTTATCCTCGCCGAACTGATCAAATACTCGCGCCCCGTGCTCGAAGAAGCGCGGTTCGACGAGCAGCGCGAGGTGGAGGCCGTGCAGGTGGTCGATCGCGCCGTGCCGCCGGAGCGCAAGTTTAAACCCAAACGCGCCATCATCTGCATCGGCATGACCATTTCCGGGTTTATCCTTGTGGTGCTTTTTGTGCTGGTGCGCGACTGGTGGCGGCGCAATTACCGCTATCTGTTCGACCGGGTGCAAGAGGCGGCTTCCCAGCCTGCGCCCGAACGCGCCGTGATCCGCAAAGCCGCGTCGAAAAAGTCCGTCACGTCCTGAAGGTTTAGCGGCTGAACAGCTATGCGTCGCCTCCTGCCCCTGCCCCTAACGCTAACACCCGACGACATCGGGTTGTGGGGGCACCGTGCGCTGGTGGCGGGGCTGGTGTTCGCGTTGGCCTGCGTGGCCTATTTCGTCTGGGTGGCTCCCGACATCGTCCCTTTTATCCCCGTCGTGCTGCTCAGCGGCGTGGTGGTGTGGCACCTGTACCGCCGCCCCGTGCTGAACCTGATCTGCGTGCTGCTGGCGTCGGTGGTGGTGGCGCAGCGCGTCGCGGGGCTGCAACTCTACGAGGTGGCCTACGGACTCTACTTCCTGAGCTTCCTCGGCTACTGGTTCGGCACGCGGGTGTTGATCTTCCGCGAGTCGCACGCGGTCTTCGACGTGTCGGAGGCGAAGGCGCTGTTCTTGTTTCTGCTCTTCGTGACGATTTCGATCCCCGTATCGATGATGTTTGGCGGCAAGCTGAAGCAGGTGCTGAGCGAGTGGGTGGCGCTGGCGCTGCTGGGCCTGTATTTCCCCGTCAAAGAACTGGTGGCGCGGCACCGCTACGGCACCTATCTGGTGCTGGGCGTTATTGCGTGGATCGGCCTGTTTATCGCCATTCGCAACGTTCTCGATTACCAGCAGGGTCTTCTCCAGGCTACCCAGATGTGGCAGGTCGAGCGGGGGCGGGTCTCGCTCAACGACACCTTGCTTGCGGTGCCGGCCATGTTCGCGCTGGTGGTGCTGATTTACACCACCGAATGGAAATCCCGCCTGTTGGTGCTAGGTATTTTCCTGCTCAGTTTTGCAGGGCTCATCATGACCCAGAGTCGGGGCTACTGGGCGGCGTTTTTGTTCGGGGCGCTGATAATGTTTGTGCTGGTCGAACGCCAATACAAAATACGTCTCGTCGTGCTGGGCTTTCTGGGGTTGATCGGGGTGATTGGGCTGGGGGCGATTTTTCTCGGCGACTTTTTTGTGGTGATTCTGGAAGCGCTGGTGAAACGGTTTACCTCCACGGGCACCGCGGCCACCAAAGACATCTCGCTGATCAACCGTTTTTATGAAGCGGGAGCAGCATGGGAGCACGTCAAGACAAATCCCATCCTGGGGCATGGCATGGCGTCGCAGTTCAGCTTCTACGACATCACGTTTAAGCACACCCGCGTGGGCTCGTTTATCCACAATGGTTATGTGTCGCTGTGGTTTAAGTTTGGGCTCTGGGGATTGGGTTTGATGGTGTTTTTCTGGTGGCGTGCGGCTTGGCGGGGCGGACAGGCGTTTCTGCAAAAAAATGCGCCCTTATTGGTGCGGCTGTGTGGCCTTGGCGCGTGCATTAGCCTTGCCGCCGTGGCGCTGGTGGCCAATACCTCCAACCCGCTGATGCACACCGATAGCTGCTTTATGATCGGCGTGTCGGCAGGTATTGCCAGCGGGGCGTATGTGCGGGCCAAACAGGAGGTAGCAGCATGAGTTGGCGCTTTAAAGTTCGCACGCTGGCCCGCCGCTTGGGTTACGACATCACCCCGTTCGATGTGTGGCATTCGTCCACGCTGCGCCGCAGCCTGTTGCTGAAGCATCACCAGATCAATTGTGTACTCGACGTAGGGGCCAACATCGGGTTGTACGCGTTGGAGTTGCGCAAAGAAGGTTTTCAGGGCCGCATCGTTTCGTTTGAGCCGCTGGCCTCTGTTTATGCCAAGCTCCAGCAGCAAGCCAGCACCGATCCGAAGTGGGGCACCCGCCCGTGGGCGCTGGGCGACACCGACGGCACCGCCGAGATCAACGTCGCCGGTAACCTCGAAAGCAGCTCGCTGCTCGACATGTTGCCCCGGCACGAAGAAGCCGCTCCCGAAGCGCGCATCGAACGGACCGAAACGATTGAGGTACGCCGCCTCGACAGCGTGTTCGAGTCGCTGGTGCAGCCAGACGAGCGGGTTTTCTTGAAGCTGGACACTCAGGGTTATGAACGCACCATTCTTGAAGGAGCTGCCGGTGTGTTGCCACGCATCGCGGGCGTGCAGGTCGAGATGTCGCTGGAGCCGTTGTATGCGGGCGAGATGATGTTTACCGACATGATCGGCTATATGCAGGAACGAGGCTTTGCGCTGCGGTCGATGGAGTCAGGTTTTA
>JAUIDY010000048.1 GCA_030428385.1 Rhodothermia bacterium
TCTTGATTGCGGCGACCATCTTGACCCAGGGACTGAAGGTGCGGCCTGGGGGGCGGGAGATCGGCGTTTTTCTGGGCATCGTGGCCGTCTACTTTTTTCTGTTCTTCCGCATGGCCATTCCGGAGCGCAGCCACCTAATGGAGTACAGCGTGGTGGCGGTCTTTATCTATGAAGCCCTGACCGAGCGGGCCCAGCAGGGGCGGCGGGTGCCGGTCCCCGCTCTGCTTGCGATTCTGGCGACCTCGCTCCTCGGGGCTCTCGATGAAGCCATTCAGGTGTTCCTGCCAAACCGCGTGTTCGATCCCGAAGACATGGTCTTCAACGTCCTGGCTGCCGTGTTGGCCGTCATTTCGATGGCGGTGCTCAGGTGGGCGAGACAGTGGCGAAGCAAGAGGTCTTGAATGTGCGACCGCTGTTGCCTGCTGACGTGAACGGGGAGCAGGTGGATGGAAAAGGAGCCACGGTGGGTTTCCTTATTAAACGACTGCACGACGGCAACAGGCTTGGATCCGTGACGGAGATTCTTTCTGTGTGGCTTCTCAGGCAACCCGGAGGATTTGATTCCGTAGATTTACCATAAACCGACACAGGGGGCGCGCATCTATGGATCATGACCCGTCTGCAAACCGCAGGTATAATGAAAAGGAAATCGGTGCGCTGATTCAGCGCGCGACGGAGTTGCACGAACGGACCAAAGAAGACCCGGAGCGTAGTCTTTCTCTGAGCGAGATCCAGCATATCGCGGCAGAGCTTGGTCTTCCGCCCGAGCACATACAGCGGGCAGCGGTTGAGATGGAGCATCATCTGGAATCGGATAAAACGTTCAGTTTCTGGGGCGGCCCGTTCGTTATGGGTGAAACGCGGGTGGTGGATGAAGCAATGAGTGAGGAGCAATGGGAGGAAATGGTGTTGGAACTGCGGCGGTTCACGGGACGCACCGGACAGATCACGGAAGTGGGGCGGGCTCGGGAGTGGACACACGCGCTCGGTGAAAGCAACGAGGGCATCAGTTTCACGCGGACGCAGGCTAACATGCGTCCTAGCGGGGACCAGACCCGGGTCGAAATTCGAAAGCATTATGGCGGAGCGATCCCCGCGTATGTTGCTACCTTCGTCTTAAGTCTGATTCTTGCCATCCTCACGATTGTGGCACTTGATGATGCAGGCCTGCCCAACCTCATAAATATTGCTGTTCTTGGAGCAAGTTTGCTTGGCCCCTTAGCCTTGGTACGAGGATGGATCTCGGTCTGGGCAAGGCGCGAGAAGGAACGACTTCGAAGATTCGCTGATACACTTCAGGCCTCCGTCGGGCGCTCTTCGTCTTCTGTTCTACCCCAGGAGCAGGAGTCCACGGCAGCACGGATCGAACTGCCCACGCCGGATATGTTGATTCCGGGTGAGGACGAACCTGCGCAACGCTCCGAGCAAGCAAGGCACGGCATGCGTGCCTGAAGACAGGGGTGCGCTCTCAACCGCCAAACAGATACGTCTGTAGAAAAGCATTCCGAAACTTACCGTTCGGATCATACGCCTGAAGCAAATCCCGGAAGGCAGGCAACTTGTCATAGTGCGCCTGCACCTCGCCGGGAGACATGGTAAAGACTTTGCCCCAGTGCGGACGCGCTTCGAACGGCGCGAGCTTTTGTTCAAGAATGGGAAGTAGCTTGTTGAGCGCGTCCTCGTCCTGCTTCCAGGTGAAATGAAAAGCCACGCTGGGCTGCTGGTAACACGGGCTCATCCAGAGGTCATCCGCGTCGATCGTGCGGATTTCCGAAATCATCAACAGCGGTGCGAACTGATCGCCCATCTGGCGCAGCACGCGGATGGCGTCGCGGGCGTAGGCGCGGGGGACGAAGTATTCGCTTTGCAACTCGGTGCCGCTGCTGGGGGTGAAGGCCATGCGAAAGTGCGGCAGCCGCTCGTACCAGGGACCGGGAACGCCCCTCTGCTCCGTGCAATGGACCGCCGAGAGTTTCCCAATGGGATGCACGTTGTTTGTGGCCAGGCGTGCGCCGTAAAACGTGGGTGCAGCTTCTTCCGTGTCGCTCGCAACCTTGCGCTTGATCCAGACCTGATTGACGGTGTCGCATTGCCAATCGGTGAACAGGCTCACGCTATAGCCCGCTGCCATGATGGCCTCGAAGTGGTTGTCCACTGTCGTCAGCGGCAGGTCGAGGTAGACGTGCTGCGCCATGTCGAACGTCGGCTGTAGGTCCAGCGTCACCTGCGTCACCACGCCGAGTCCGCCCAGGCTAACAACTGCTCCGGCAAACGAGGCATTGGTGTCCCGCGACAGGGTAATCACCTCGCCGCTGGCATCGATAAACGCCAGCGCGGCAATGGCGGTTGCGAGGTTGCCGTTGGTCACGCCGGAGCCGTGGGTGGCGGTGGCGCAGGCCCCCACAATGGAGATATGGGGCAACGAGGCCAGGTTGGGCAGCGCATAGCCACGTTCATGCAGGTACGGGCACAGGTCGCCGTAGCGGATGCCTGCTTCCACCGTCACCTGATGCCGTATTTCATCGAGGTGCACCACGCGGTTGAGGTGTTGCAGCGAAAGCTGGTTCTCGGTGTTGTCAGCGATGGTATTGAAGCAATGGCGAGAGCCGAGGGCCTTAATCCGCCCGCATCGCTTCACAATTTCCTGCGCCTCGCCGATGGTTTGGGGAAGATGCAGGCGGTCGGTGCCGTAGGTAAGGTTGCCTGCCCAGTTGGTGCGGGGTGGGTTTGTTGAACGGTTGGAAGGCATTGGAGATGGGGTGTCTCTATAGAAGCATCGTGAGAGAAAGAGGGTGTTGAACGCCGAAGGGGATAATTAAAACCCTGAACCGCTGGAAAATCATTTTTTGTTACCAGAGGTTAACGCGTGACGATAGCTAACCCTCACGAACAACGTATTCATGGCAGCAAAGCGCATCTTCTTTACGGGCGGATCGGGAAAAGCCGGAAGGCATGTGGTGGCCTACCTGCTCGAACAAGGCCATCGGGTGATGAATGTGGACCTGGTGCCGCTGGATCAACCCGGCGTGGACAACTTAATTGCCGACATTACCGATTCCGGGCAAATGTTTAATGCCATGACGTCGTATGCGGGGCTGGATGAATTGGAACCTGGAAATGGCGTCCCCCCATTTGATGCAGTCGTTCATTTTGCCGCCGTGCCGCGCATCCTGATCAAGCCCGACAATGAGACGTTTCGGGTGAATACCATCGGCACGTACAACGTGATTGAGGCAGCGGTAAAACTCGGCATCAAGAAGATTATCATTGCGTCGTCGGAAACCACCTACGGCATTTGTTTTTCCGACGGTCAGACCAACCCGCACACGCTTCCGCTGGAAGAAGACTACGACGTCGACCCGATGGACAGCTACGGGTTGTCGAAGGTGGTGAATGAGGTGACGGCCCGTAGCTTCCAGCGGCGTTCGGGTTTCGACATTTATGCGCTGCGCATCGGCAATGTGATTGAGCCCCACGAATATGCCGAGTTGTTTCCGGGCTTTTTTGAACACCCGGAAGTCCGCCGCCGCAATGCGTTCTGTTATATCGATGCGCGGGACCTGGGGCAGATTGTGGACTTGTGCCTAGAGAAAGACGGGCTCGGCTATCAGGTGTTTAATGCGGGCAACGACGACAACGGCGCCATCATCCCCAGTAAAGCCCTCGCCGCGCAATTTTTCCCCGGCGTGCCGGTTACGCGGGAGCTAGACGAACACGAAGCCCTGTTCTCGAACCGAAAGATCCGCGAGGTGCTCGGGTTTAAAGCGCAGCACAACTGGCGCAACAACATCGATGCGCCGACGGAGGGATGAGGTTTGGGTGTGTGGGAGTTTGGAGGAAAGGGAGGGGTTGGGAGTTTGGGAGTGTTTGAGTTTGGGAGTTGCTCGGCTTTCTATTCCCGTCATCTCGAACGCATGTGAGACACGAGGCGTAGCCGACTGACGTAAGTAAATCTCCCACGTTGGAAATAACGCAAACGGGGGAGATCCTATGATCGTCGAGATGACAAGAAAAAACGTATGGTCGTGTACTAATGGCTCCCTTTATGGAACAAACCGCCTCATCACCTCACGGAAGCTCATAGAAGCGTAGCTGCTGCATCGACCAATAGGGCGCGTCGTCACCGGGGTTGGCGGTCTGTGTGATGCGGACGAAGCGCGCCTGAACAGGTGGGAAGGAGATGACCGTTGTGGTCTTCTCGCCCTCGCCTTCGGCAACGTTGCGCCACGTGTTGCCATCGGTCGAGACCTCCACGCGGTAGCGCAACGGTGCCGTTAGCTGAGGCGGCGGGGCGTCGGGGCCACGGCCACGGCGTCGCCACCTGGATTCAAACTGGATCTCGGCAAGGTTGATGGCGGCGGGTATCTCTACCTGGAACCACATGCCGCGCTCTTGCGACGCTTCGGTGCGCCAGCCCTCAAAGTTGAGCGCGCCAAAGGCCCGTTCATTGTCGTGGCTCGACGTAACGACCCAGCTTTCTTCTGGGGATGTACGTTGCGGGATGGAAGCCATCAACTCGTCGTATGTCCACGCCGTCGTACGGTCCGTGTTGGCGGCCCGGATCTGGGCCACCTCTTCGGCGGTGATCATGGGGGCGCTGTTGGTGAAGCTGTTGCGGACGTAGGAGGAGACCGCCGCGACCCATTCGTCCGGGTGCTCCCCCATCGATACCATCAACTGGCCGGGATACGTCTTGCCGTCGATGTCGCCTGTCAGACCATGCAGGAGCGTCTTGACGATGTAGTCGCGGTGACCTTGCACCCGCTCAGAGGCTGCCAGCGCCGGAGCAAGCGTTTGGCCGGGACTGAAGGGCGTGCCTTGGCCACTTGGTCCATGACATTCGGTGCACAGTTCGTTGTAGATGGTGGCACCACGATCGTAAAGCGCCTGCTCAACACCCACAAAACGAGGCCAACGCCTTTCGGGCGGCGTCAGGATGCGGGTGCCAATCTCCTGCACGCCACGCGCCTGATTTCCGGCGACGGTTTCTTGGATGGCCTCTTCGGCACCAGCGACGTTCAGCGTGTTGAGCGTCATCATGGCCTGGATGGCCACGTCGGCATCCTCATCGGCAGCCAGGGCGATGTAGTCGTCGGCAAAGGAAAGGTCACCGTTTTTGTAGAGCGTCTCGCTGAGGCGGATGGCCATGACCCGCATGCGTGGGTTTTCGTCTGCCATCTGCTCGCGGACGAGGTCAGCATCAAGGGCACCGAGCCCTTCGAGCGTCCACAGCGCGTGGTAGCGTGCCAACAGGTTATCCGGCCGACCGAATAAGCGTGTGAAAAAGTTACCCGACCCCCGCGCCATACGTTCGAGGGCAGGCACCACCGAGCGGTCCTGGCTCAGCACGAGTAGCTGCTGGGCAGTGTCGCGCCACCAGCCATTGGGGTGTTTGAGGTGACGAATGAGTTGGGCGGGCGTCTCGTCAAGCATGCGCGGCTGCTCACGGTCGCGTGGCATGTTCTCGTGCGTGAGCCGCCAGATACGCCCGTGGCCGATGGCTTCGTCGAGGTTGTACTGCAAGATTTTGTCGCGCAGGAAGCTCTCCGGTGGCGTCCACTGGCCTTCCTGAATGATGCCGCGGTACATATCGACGATATAGATTGAGCCGTCGGGAGCCGTCGCCATATCAACCGGGCGGAAGAGCGGGTCGGTGGAGCGGATGAATTCGGCTTCCTGATCCTGATAGACGTTCTGGAGCTGCGTGATGCCTTCCGTCACGACCGGCCGAATGCGGCGGACGATACGCGCCACCGGCTCGCCGTAAAGATAGTCGCCGACGAGATCTTCGGGCATGCGATGGCCGCGATAGACGTCGTTCCCTGCCGAGCCGGTCACGCGGTTGAGCGTGCCATCGGGGCGGGAGGCATCAGCACCGGGCTGGAAGTCACCAAGGCCCGCGAGGCCATAGGGGATCTCGAAGCCTTCTTCAAGCTGGTTCTCGACGGTATAGTTGCCGTAGACAATGGGGAACTGGAAGTAGGAAGGCACACCGCTGGCCCCACCCTGAAACCAGATCTTGCCCTCGTTATCCTGCGTCACGCCCCACTGGGCACCATTGGGACCGGTGGGTTCACGCAGGATCGTGCCGTCGGGCGTCCAGCGGATGCGGAAGGCGTTGTAGGTGCTGTAGAGCCAGTTGTCCATGCCCCAGTAGAGGAAGGCCTGTTGGTGCTCCACGTTGCCGGCGCGTCCGTAGTTGGTGGTAAACAGCTTCTTCTCGTCGGCTACGCCGTCGCCGTCGGTGTCGGTAAACTGGTAGACCTCGTCCTCGTTCGACTCCATCGTAAGGATGCTGTTGGCGCCAAAGGGCATCACAAAGCGGGCAAAGACGAGGCTATCCACAAAGACGGTATGGCGGTCGTAGATGCCATCGTTGTTGGTGTCTTCGTGCATCGAGATACGGCTCGTGGGGTCGAGTTCGCCCGTGGCTTCCAAGTCGAGCATGTAGCTGCGTAGTTCGAGCACAAACATACGTCCGTTGCCATCAAAGGCGATGGCGGCAGGCTCAGCAACGTGGGGTTCGGCGAGCACGTTCTCGATCTGATAGCCCGGCTGCAACACAAAGCGCCGCTGCTGGTCCTCGATGGCCAACTGACGAACGGGCGTTTGCGGCGTGGTCCGGTCTTCGGGTGGCGCGATCTCGAGCCCGTCGTTAATGTCGGGAAGCGCTACCGGGGTATTAGAAGTGGTAGTGGCCTGGTTTTCAGAGCAACCGATGCCCGCCAAGGTAATCGCGACCATGCAGGCTACGAAGAGTAAGCGATGGCGTGCAGGAGCGGTGGGGGACTTCATCATTGCTGCTTGAGGATTTGTTGATCGTCGGGGGACGCACGAAGCTCTATAGTATACTGTTTTTTTGCAGCCTCATAGGACCTGCCTCCGCAACTTGGCACTTCCATGCGATGGAATGCACGTGTGTGCTATGGGTGGCAATAAAGCCTGTTTGACCATTGATGACATCCCCCCTAACGCCTCCCTTGAGGGAGGTGGCCCAAACGGGTCGGAGGGTGTACGAGCCGACGTCAGTACACACCCAGCCGCTGCGCGACCGCCCCCTCAAGGGGGCGGTTTGTATTGCCTGAATCTGAAAACACAAGAGCTACCCAGTGCTTCATGCCTCTATGGCCGACACTGATCTGGCGGGTGCGGGACGTAGCCGCTCTACGAGGGTGATGCTGTGGGGTTTTATTCGTGCCGCAGCGTGTCGACGGGGTTGGTGAGGGCGGCGCGGAGGGTTTGCGAGCCGATGGTGAGCAGCGCCAGCGTTAGCAACGTGCCTATGGCGATGAGGAAAATGCCAGGGCCGAGCGTGATGCGGTTGGCGAACTGTTCAAGGAAAAAGCCTGCGCCCAGCCAGCCCAGCGGCACCGCCAGCCCCACGGCAATCAAGAGCAGAACGACGTAGTCCCGCGAGAGCAGCATCACCAAGGCACGCACCTCGGCGCCCATCACCTTGCGGATGCCCACCTCGCGCACCCGCGATGACGCCGTGTAGCTCGCCATGCCGAGCAAGCCCAGGCACGCCACCAGCACGGCAATCCCCGTCACCATACCCAGGATTCCGATCACGTCTTGCACGAAGGCGTATTTGGCCTCCAGTTCCTCATCGAAGAAGGTGTATTGCACCGGCAGCGACCCGGCCAGCGTGGTCCAGGTGGCGTTGATGTGTTCCAGCACGGCGTCGGTTTGTCCGGCGCGGACGGTGACGATGGCGGTGCGGAAATAATCGGGGTTGTGCCAGAAGATCAGCGGGAGATAGCCTTCCTCGTAGCCGTCGGCATACACATCGCTGACGACGCCGAGGATGGTGAAGGACGCTTCGTCGAACTCAACCGATTGGTTGAGGGCCGCCTGCGGCGAGTCGTAGCCGAGGGCTTCCACGGCTTTGGTCGTCAGGACGAGCGCATCGGGGGCAGGCATCGGCTCGTCGGGGGTAAAGGCGCGGCCCGCCACGGTCTCGATGTTAAACGCGTCGAGGTAGTGTTCATCGATGGCGTAGTGGCGCATGGTGATCGGCGATTCCATCGCGGTGGTCTGCACGGTCTTCATCGAGTTGCCGCCCACGATGGGCACCTGCGACCCCAGCACCACCTGCCCCACGCTCGGATGGCGCGCCAACTCGTCTTTCATCACGTCCGGCGAGATCCCCTGCAACTCAACGGCGATAAGGTGCTCCTGGTCGAGCCCGTAGTCGGCCTGAAGGATGAAGCGGAACTGCTGGTAGACCACCAGCGCAAAGACAATCAGCACCATCGAAATGGTGAACTGGCCGACGATGAGGGCCTTGCGCAGCCCGAGGATGCCGAGGCCGCGCCCGCCTGTGGAGCCACGCAGCACCCGCACCGGCATAAACGCCGACAGCCGCAGCGCGGGATACAGCCCTGCTAGCACGCCCATCAGCACCGCGAAGCCCAAAAACCACACGTACACCGACCAGTCGGTCACCGGGTCGAAGGTGATCTGCGCGCCGATCTCATTCATCAGTTCGAGGTTGTTGAAGGCAGGCACCAGCCAGAACAGCAGCGCCGACGCTACCCCCAGCGCCAGCAATGCAATCACCACCGCTTCGCCCAGAAACTGCTTGAGGATCTGTGTGCGGTGCGCGCCTACCACCTTGCGCACGCCAATTTCTTTTGCGCGCGTGACGGAGCGGGCCGTAGACAGACTGACGTAGTTGAATCCCGCCACCACCATCACCAGCAGCGCCAGAAACGACAGCACGCTGGTCTCCACGATGGACGCCGGGTCGCCGATTTCGTTGGAATAGCCGGTGCTGCCGAGCGCGACGTTGGTGAGTGCCTGCAAGCTCAGATCGGGCGGATTGGGGTTGTCGGCGTCGGCGGGGTAATGGCGGGCGACGATGCCGGGCAGGGCAGCAGCGATGGCGTCTTTGTCGGCCCGTTCCGGAAGCCGCAGGTAGGTGTAATACCGCCACGCAATGGCCCAGTCTTCGAGTTGAAGTTCGGTGCCTTGCGCTTCGAGCACCGCCAGCGTCGAAAACGAGAGCAATCCCTCAAACTCGAAGTTGGTTTTGTACGACGCATGTCGCACGACGCCTGTCACGGTAAAGTCGCCGATGTTTTCCCGCGTGAGCACCTGTCCCATCGGGTCGGCGTCGCCGAAAAACTTGAGCGCGGCTTCTTCGGTGAGGACAATAGTGTAAGGTTCGGCAAGGGCGGTCTGGGGATCGCCGTGGAGGAGTTCAAAACCAAACAGGTTGAAGAAGCCCGCCTCGGCGTAGAGCCCATAAAAAGGAAGCGTCACATTGCCCTGCGTCGCCCGTCCGCTAAACTTGGTGAGGCGCACCACGTCTTTCACCCCGGCGTATTCGTCGCGCAGCAGCGGCCCGAGCGGCCCCGGCGAGGTCGCCATCCGGAACGTGGCGTAGGGCTCCTGCACGCGGGAGGTGACGCGGTAGATTTCGTCGGCGTGGGGATGAAAGCGGTCGTAGCTGCGCTGGTCGCGGATGAATAGCAGCACGAGCAGACACACCGACATGCTCACGGCGAGGCCAAACACGTTGATGAGCGAGAAACCTTTGTGCTTGCGCAGGTTGCGCAGGGTGGTGGTGAGGTAGTTTTTAAACATCGCGTGGTGCCAGATAAGGCTGTAGAGCGAGAGGACGGGCACGGTGGTGAGCACCTGCTGCCAGTAGATCAGCGCGGCGCGGAGGCGGCCGTAGTGGATGGCGTGGTCGTGGTATTCTTCTTCCAGGTCGCCGATGAGCGCCTCGTGCTCCGGGCCTAGGCCGACGCGGAGCAGCCAGTACGCTAGCCGAGGTGGATGCGGGGTAGGCATGGCGGTTCAAGAGGCGAGGTTCAGGCCAAGCGACGGGAGGTTTTGCCAGGCGGATTCTTGCAACTGCTTTACCGCGTTGAGCGCCGCCATGCCCTGAGGTGTGAGGCGGTAAAATCGCTTGCGCCGACCGCCGCGCTTTTGCGTCGGCTCACTTTCCCACGTTTCCAGCAGTCCGTTGCGCACCAATCGTTCTAGCGGCACGTACACCGCCCCCACCGACATCTCTTTGCCGAGCAGCTTGGACAGATGTCGCCGCACGGCGAGTCCATAGGCTTCGTCCTGCAGCTTCCATACGGCCAGCAGCAGCAGTTCTTCGGTACGGCTCAGGTAGTCCATCACAGGGGTGCCTCCGGGGAAGGAAGGTTTCTTCTACGGAGTAAAACAAATAGGTTGCACACGATTTGCCTTAAAAATCAATGTTACCTCCGAACGCCTACCTGCATGGAGCGTGGGAGCGTAGGTTGATCTTACTACCAGCCTGAAAACTCCTCCTTTGAGGGAGGGGGCCCGTAGGGTGTAAACCGCACGCTGCCATACACCCCCAGTCGCTGCGCGACAGCCTCGTTTCCCGTACTCGCTATTCCCTACACCCTATTCCCACAAAATCTCCCCAGCGCCTCATGCCCCTGTTGTCCACACCGTCGTATGCGCCGTCCCTGCCGTTTTTGCGCCACGGGCACCTTGCCACCATCTTGCCGACGCTGCTGCGGCGGGTGCGGGACGTGCGGTACCAGCGCGAACGCATCGGCACGCCGGACGGGGATTTTCTAGACCTCGGCTGGGTGAAGCAGGGCGCAGCGCGGGTGGCGGTGCTTTCGCATGGGCTGGAGGGAAGCGCCGACCGGGCGTACATGCAGGGAATGGCGCGGGCGCTGGCACACGCCGGGTGGGATGTGCTGGCGTGGAGCTTTCGCGGATGCAGCGGCGTGCCCAATCGGCGGCTGCGCTCGTACCACAGCGGGGCCACGGACGACCTGCACACGGTGGTGCAGCACGCGCTGGCACAGGGCTACACATCGGCGGCGCTCGTCGGGTTTAGCCTCGGCGGCAACCTGACGCTTAAATACCTCGGCGAACAGGGCGCGGCGCTAGACGAGCGTCTCACAAAAGCTGCCGTGTTCTCCGTCCCGGTGGATCTTGATGCCGGATGCCGCCGCCTCGACGGGCCGCCTGGGTTGTATCGCTGGCGGTTTCTGCGGTCGCTCCGCGAAAAAGCGCGGCAGAAACAGCAGGCGTTTCCCGGCCAGTTGCCCGCCATCGACCCGGCGACAATCACCACGCTGCGCCATTTCGATGATCACGTCACCGCTCCGTCGCACGGCTTCGCCGACGCTGCCGACTACTACGCCCGCTGTTCGTCGAAGCAGTTCCTGTCCGGCATTCGCATCCCCACGCTCCTCGTCAACGCTGCCGACGATCCGTTTTTGCCCGATGCCTGCTACCCCATCGCCGAGGCCGAGGCCAGCGTCCATGTGTTTCTCGAAGTGCCGCGTTACGGCGGGCATGTGGGGTTTGCGGCTTTTAATGCCAACGGACACTTCTGGTCGGAGCAACGCGCCGTGGCGTTTCTAGGCGCATCGCATGGATGAGCTTCGTTTCCTACCTTCCGGTTTCGCCACACGGAGTTACCCACAATGCTGGATTTTCTCGACCGTTTCCCGTTACCGCTGCTCATTTTCCTCGCCGTCTTGATGGCCGCGGCACCGTTTTATCCCGAGCCGCACCTGTGGCAAAAGCTCAAGATGCTCTTCGCCGGAACGCTCACGCAGCCGATTGATGTGTTCGACCTGTTTTTCCACAGCGCCGGGCTCCTCCTCGTCGGCTTGAAGCTCGTGCGCATGCGGGCGGAGGAGTGAGGTCGCAGGTTATTCATGGCTGTCAGCCATAGGCTTTCGGCTATCAGTACAACTTCTTCGGCTCGTCGTCTCCTTGGCTCGTCGATTCAAACACTCACCCAAACTCCCACACCTCCAATCCCAACCGCCCCCAACCCTCTTCCCTCATCCCCCTTCCCTCAAGAATAAACCATGAGCTTCCGCTGCCCCTTTCCTCCATGGCAGAACGTTTCCTAGATTCCTCCTCCAACCCTCTCCTCAGCCCCACCCCATGCTGATGTCCACGACTGTGGTGCCGTCTACGGCGTTGTTAGAAGAGTTTGCGGCGCGGCTGCGTCCTCGGTTGCAGGGCGAATTGCGCCTCGACGCGATGACGCGGGCGCTGTATGCCACCGATGCCAGCCTGTACCAACTGATGCCCATCGGCGTGCTGCTGCCCAAACATGCCGACGACGTGCAGGCGGCCATGGAAGAAGCGGTGCGGTTTAAGCTGCCCGTGGTGCCCCGTGGCGGCGGGTCGTCGCTGGCGGGGCAGGCCGTTGCCGAGGCGTTGGTCATCGACTTTACGCCGCACCTGCATCAGGTGCTCGACATTAACGCGGAGGAAGGCTGGGCGCGGGTGCAGCCGGGTGTGACGCTCACCGCATTGGATCAGGCGCTGAAACAGCAGGCACCGGCTTGGATGGTGGGCCCCGATCCGTCGAGTGGCACGCGGGCGACCTTCGGCGGCATGGCGGCGACGAACGCGACGGGCACACACTCGATTTCCTACGGCAACATGATCCACCACGTCCGCGCCATCGATGCGGTGCTCTCTGACGGGACGCAGACGCGGTTTGGGCTGATGGACGACGCGGCGTGGAACACGTGGCAACGCCAAGACAGCCGCGAAGGCGAGTTGTACCGGCGGCTCGCCACGTTGCTGGATACCAACGCCGAAATCATCCGCCGCGACACGCCCGCGCACTGGCGGCGCAACAGCGGCTACCGGCTCGAATACCTGCTGGATGGCTTTACCTACAACGGCCCTGGTAATGATGGTGGGGCGTTCCGGCGCGGGCATCGGAATATGGCACAGGTGCTGTGTGGCAGCGAAGGCACGCTCGCGATCACCACGGCGCTGGAGATCGGGCTGGTGCCGCGTCCGTCGCATACTGTGCTCGGCGTGGTGCATTTTACCACCCGCGATGCGTCGCTGCGGGCGGTCACGCGCCTGCTCGAAACCGACCCGTCGGCGATTGAGCTTTTCGACGGCGTGGCGATTGACTCGGCCCGCAAGGCTCCGGGTTTTGCCTCCCGCCTCGGCTTCATCGACGGTGACCCGCAGGCGGTGCTGATCGTCGAATACGCGGGGGCAAACCTCGACACGCTGAACGCGCGGCTCCGGGACTTGCAGCAGGTGGCGCAGGGCATCCACGGGTGTTACACCGTTGTGCCCGTCACCTCGGCGCAGGGCATTTCAAACGTGTGGCTCGTGCGTAAGGAAGGGCTGGGCCTGCTAATGGGCGTCAAGGGAGATTATAAGCCCGTCGCCGTGGTCGAAGATGCCTCGGTGCCCGTGGAGCACCTCGCCGACTATATCGAAGACCTCGACGCGTTGATGCGCGAGTTGGACACGAAGGTGGTGTATTATGCCCACGCCTCGGCGGGATGTCTGCACGTCCGCCCGTTCTTCAACACCAAAGACGCCGAGCACGTCCGCAAGCTGGAGGCCATCAGCATCGGCTCGATGGAACTGGTGGCGAAGTATGGCGGCTCGGTGTCGTCGGAGCACGGCGACGGCATCGTCCGGGGCTGGCTCAACGAGCGGTTCCTCGGCACGGAACTGTGCGACGTATACCGCCAACTCAAGCACGCCTTCGACCCCGACGGGCTGCTCAACCCCGGAAAAATCGTCGATACGCCCGATATCAAAGACGACCTGCGCATGGGGCCGACGTACGAGACGATCCCTGTGCTGGAAGAATTCGACTGGAGCGAAGACGGTGGTTTTGCGCGGGCGGTGGAGTTGTGCAACGGCAACGGTGCCTGTCGCAAGTTGCACACTGGCACGATGTGCCCGAGTTACATGGTGACCCGCGAGGAACAAGACTCTACACGCGGGCGGGCGAATGCGCTGCGCATGGCGATGTCGGGTGGGCTGCCGCCGGAGGAGCTGACGAGCGAACGGATGTACGAGGTGATGGACCTGTGCATCCAGTGCAAGGCGTGCAAGACCGAGTGCCCGTCCAACGTGGACATGGCCAAGATCAAGACCGAGTGGCTGCACAAGTACTGGGCCGCCAATGGCCTCTCGCGCCGCGCCAAGCTGTTCGCCGAGCAGCCGCAGACGGCCCGCCGCATCGGCGGTGGGATGAAAGCCCGCATGGCGAATGCCTTCAACGGCTCGGCCCTCGGAAAACAGGTGTTAAAACGGACCCTCGGCGTGAGTCCGAAGCGTACGTTGCCCCCGTTTTCGGCCGAGCCCTTTACGAAATGGTTCGCCAAACAACGCTGGGAAAACGACGGCCCGACCGTGGTGCTTTTCGCCGACACCTTCAACAACTACCATCACCCCGAGACGGCCCGCGCCGCCGCTGAATTTTTGCACCGCACCGGACACCGTGTCGTGGTGCCCAGCGACCGTGCGTGTTGTGGGCGACCGCTGCTCTCGAAAGGTATGGTCACCGAAGCGCAGGCGCTGGCCCTGCACACCCTCGATATCCTGTATCCGTTCGCCGAGCAGGGCTTCCCGATTGTTGGGTTGGAGCCAAGTTGCATCCTGACGTTCAGCGACGAACTGCGCACGCTGCTGCCTGGTGATCCGCGCGCGCACAAGCTGGCAGAGGCAACCTGTACCTTTGAGGAGTTTGTGGCTCGCCGCGCCACCGAAGGCGCGTTCGCCGACGTGCGCTGGAAAACGACGGCAGGCAAGGTGCTTCTGCACGGGCATTGCCACCAGAAAGCGCTGGTGGGCACGGAGCCGTCCGTACAGGCGCTGGCGCTGGTGGGTCTCAGCGTCGAGGTGGTTGATTCCGGATGTTGTGGGATGGCGGGATCGTTTGGCTATGAGGAAGAGCACTACGATATTTCGCTTGCGATGGCCGAGCGGGCGTTGGCCCCCGCCGTGCGCGCCGCCGCCGAAGACACGCACATTGCCGCTGCGGGGATGTCGTGTCGTCACCAGATCCACGACACCACCGGGCGCACCGCCCGCCACCCCGCCGAAATCCTCCGCGATGCGCTGGAATAACCGCCGATTTAACCGCCCTGTACAACACAAAACCTAGAACCGTGTCATCTCACATCTGTGAGAGAACTCCCACGCTTGAAATGGCACAGCGATTCAAACAAACGTCGTGCAAATTCCAATGTGGGAGATCTCTCCTCCTTTCAGTCGTCGAGATGACAAGGACAAACGTTTTTTTTCGGTAACCACGAAAACCTTCCCCCTCATGCCGAACGTTTTTCTTTTTGCGCTTCTCGTCGGCTGCCTGTTTGTGGCGGCCTGTGCTTCTGAGCCGGAGCCCTCAGCGGTCAACGACGAATACGACCTGTTTCTGCTGATCGGGCAGTCCAACATGGCCGGGCGCGGCGTGGTGACGGCGGCGGACAGCGTCCCGCATCCCCGCGTGTGGACGCTCACCCGCGACACGATGTGGGTGCCGGCCCTCGATCCGATTCATTTCGACAAACCTATCGCCGGCGTCGGGCCGGGGCGGGCGCTTGGGGAAGCTGTGGCAGCCCAGGATCCTACGGTGCGCGTGGGGCTCATTCCGAGTGCCGTGGGCGGCTCGCCGATTGCGTCGTGGCGGCCTGGCGCAGTTGATTCCGCCACGCAGGCGATGCCCTACGATGATGCGCTGCGCCGTACGCGCTATGCCATGCAACAAGGCACGCTCAAAGCCATCGTGTGGCACCAGGGGGAGACCGATGCGATGTGGCGGCGTGCGCCGCAGTATGAGGCGGCGTTGGTGGAACTGATCGCCCAGCTTCGGCAAGATTTAAATGCATCCGAGGTGCCGTTTATCATCGGGCAACTCGGGCAGTTTGCAGAAAGCCCGTGGGATGACGCGTGGGGGGCGGTTGATCAGGCGCACCAGCGGGTGGCGCAGACAGTGCCGAACGTGTTCTTCGTTTCGTCGGACGGGCTGGGGCACAAAGGCGACACGCTGCATTTCAGCGCCGACGCCATGCGGACGTTTGGGCAGCGGTATGCCGCCGCGTACCTGCAGGCCACGGGGAACGAATAAGTAGGCTACAGCTTCAGGCGAATCGACACTTCCAGGTTTTCCTGCCGTTGCACGTCGTCTTCTGCGAGGGCCGGATCGACCTTGGCCATCACCCGCTCGGTGCGTAGTTCCTCTACCTGAATCCGCGTGCGGTTTTCAAAGCCTTCGATGAGTTGGGCAATCTCGGTTTCCAGCCGTTGGCGTTGTTGCAGCAGTTGCTCCAGGGTCAGGGCCGTGCCTTCGGAGGTCGCCGCGTGATCGTCTTTTAAAAAGTCGAGCCGCACCTGCGCATCGGCGCCCCGGTACGGACGATAGGCGCTGACTTCGAGGATGATATGCTGATCGAGGCGCAGCCGAATGCTGTCGATGGCGACACGCTGGATCTCGGTGATGGTGCGACCAATGGCAAAGCGTTCGAGACGTCCTTTCATGGTTACTTACAACTAACGCAAGAGAGCTTGGGCGGAGTGCCCTATATAGGGCGTGCGAGTGCGAGGATCAAGATGGAGCAGGTTGGGAATTCATGGAGAAGCTACAGCAACAGCTGCAGAGGAACGGCGCGATGGCCTATCTTGTCGCCTCGCCCCTCCACTGGTAACCCAACCTATTATTCTAGATGAGCACCATGCCCAATGTAGGGGACCCGGCCCCGCTATTCGAAGGCGTCATTCAGGAAGGCGAAACGCTTCGCCTGAGCGACTTCAAAGGAAAAAAAGTAGCCCTATATTTTTATCCCGCAGACGACACGCCGGGCTGCACCAAACAGGCGTGTAACCTGCGCGATGGCTACCAAGAATTGCTCGATGCAGGCATTGCGGTTATTGGCGTCTCGGGCGACGATGTGGCCTCGCATGAGGGCTTTGCCGAAAAGTACAGCCTGCCGTTTCCCCTCCTTGCCGATACCGAGCGGGCCATCATGGAGCAGTACGGTGTGTGGGGCCAGCGCAACCTGTATGGCAAGCTATTTATGGGTGTCAAGCGCACCACCTTTCTGATTGATGAAGAAGGCACGGTGGTCCATGTGTTCAAGCGGCCCAAGGTAAAAGAACATACCGAGGAGATCCTGAACAAGTTTGGCTTGGCCTAGGCGTTGTGCGCTCGCTCGCCCAGGGACTGCGGACGGGTCTTTGGCACCCGCCTCGTCCTTGCCATCCTGTTGAATTGTCACACAAAGCCTAGCTGGAGGCTGCCCGATGGATCCCATCACACTGCTCGGGTTTGGCGCAGCGGTTTGTACCACCATTGCGTTTCTGCCGCAGGTCATCAAAAACTGGCGGACGCGGTCGGCAGGGGATCTGTCGTTCGGTACCTTCACTGTGTTTACGTTTGGCGTGGTGCTGTGGCTGGTCTACGGCATCCTGATCAACAGCCTCCCCATCATCGCCGCCAACGTGATTACGCTGGTACTCAACGTCGTCAACCTGGGGCAGATGGTGCTGTACCGCAAACCCCGGCAAGGGAAGGCGTGAGCGAGAAGCGGTATGCGCATCAACGTGCATCTGGTTCGTGCCTTTGCGGATGACGCCGCGCCGGGAAGCCTGACGGGGGTGGTGCCGCAGGCGGCGTTGCTTTCGGAGGAACAGATGCGGCAGGTAGCGCAGCAGCTTGATGTTTCACACACCGCGTTTCTGTACCCGCCCGATCACCCGGGTCATGGCGTGAAGGTGCGGTTTCTGACGCCGCATGCCGAACTGAAGAACTGCGCCCATGCCACCATCGCCGCCCAGTACTGGCGGGCGATGCAAGAAAACGCCTGGCATCCGCAGGTGGTGAAGCAGGAAACCAGCGCAGGCGTGCAGGACGTGTGGATACGCGGTGCGGGCGAGGCAGCGACGGTTTGGTTTCGGCAGAACGCGGTAGCGCAGCGCGACATAGCGCCGGAGGTCATGTCGGCTTTGACGGAAGCCTTGCAGCTTTCAGCGGCGGATCTACATCCAGTGTATCCGGTGCGGATGGCGTCGCCAGGGGCGTTTCGGTTCCTGGTGCCCGTGGCTTCTTTCCAGCAAGTGCAGGCGCTTCAGCCGGATCAGGATCAGTTGGAATCGGTGTGTCGCGAGACAAACACCATCGGCTGTTTTGTGTTTGCCGTGGAAGAGTTATCCGGTCCGTGGATCGCACAGGGACGCATGTTTGCCCCGGCCATCGGCGTGCCCGAAGACCGGGTAAATGGCAACAGCGCGGGGTGCCTCGGCGCCTATTTGCTTGATGTGGATGGGCGCTCGCAGTTTCGGCTTGCTGTGAAGCAAGGGCACCGGTTTGGGGTGCCGGCTACCGTGTGGGTCGAAGCCGGGCGCAAGGACACCCACATCGAGACGCTGGTTGGAGGGAGCGCCCGGTATGCCGGAAGCCATACGGTGGTTCTTTAGCCCCGTGCCGTGATCTAGCCTTTTCTGTGTGTATCTTGGCAATTCGAAACACAAAGGAAAAGCGAGGCAGCGCAGCATTTGAGAGGGCTAAAAAATATCGGACTTGTGTTGCTCGTGGCCCTGGGGTTGCTGGTCGTGCTGGAAGGCAGTGTACGGCTCTTTTCGCCCCAGGGAGTGACAACAGACATGGAGCAAGGCGAAGCCCTGGTTGTACGAGATTCCATGTTGGGGCATCGGCTGACGCCCGGTGCCGTGATGGTACAGCAGGGACCCGAATTCACAGCCCGGTACGTGATTAATACCATCGGGCACCGGGATCGTACCGTGACGCCTTCCCCGAGGTCGGGGCTTCAGATCTTGTTGCTGGGAGATTCTTTCGCTTTTGGGTACGGGAACGAGTATGAGGAAGGACTGGCAGGAGCGTTAGAGACCGTCTTGTGGCACGCGGAGCATGAGGTGCGTGTGATCAATGCCGGGGTGCCGGGCTATGACACGCGGGCCGAAGTGCAGTATCTCGAACGACTCTGGGAGCAGACGCAGCCCGATATCGTGGTGCTGGTCTTTCTGGCAAATGATTTGTTTACCAACCGCCCGCTGAATCAAACACCTTCTGCGTCGGAAGTGGTAACACGCGCAGAGAAGGAGGTTGGCTGGTTGCACGTGGTGGCCCTGTTGCGCCAATGGATTCTGCACAGCGATGCCCTATATCGCTGGTCCTATCGTCAGACAGCCCAGTCCGTATTTTTTTCACCGGCACCCAATGCAGACGTACAAAAACAGTTTGTGATTACCGAAGCGTTGTTGAGGCGGCTTCATCTCCAAACGCAGGCGCATGGGGTACCGCTGGTTGTCGTTTCTATTCCTCAACAGATACAGGTCTTGTCGGCAGCAACCTCGAATGAAACATTCGATGCGCGAAGCGTGGACCTCCGGTTGAAGCGTACAGCGGACGCCCTCGGCTTTCCATGGATTACTACCCTTGACCCCCTCGCGTCTGCCTATGCACGAGGAGACGAACTATACTATCGCCTGGATGGACATCTAACACCAGTGGGCAATCGCGTGGTGGCAGCCGAAGCCGCCCGTTACTTGCAGGCGGTGTTACCGCTGTTGGATCATCGCACAGACCCTAGTACCACAACCGCCCGTGGTGCCGTTGCAGGTAGGTGAGGGCGGCTTCGCCAAGCGGGCGGCGTTTGCTGCGAGGAAGTGCAGCGAGGCCATCGCGGAGCCCGCGTCCGAAGGCGGCGGTGGTGTGTTGACGGACCGCCACCAGCAAATACCAACCCAGCCAAAGCGCTGTGTGTGTTATGGCGTAGCGGGCCGGGAGGTAGGTATAAGCCACGATCAGGCGGTTGCGCACGAGGTGGTAGGTCTTCCAGGCTCGGCTGGCCGGTGAGGGGGCACCTTCAGGTACGTGATAGGCCACCACATGCGGCAGGTACCAGATCTCAAAGCCGGCCTCGATAGCCCGGTACGACAGGTCGAGTTCTTCATGGCCGTAGCACAGCGCGGGTCGAAAGGGGCCGCATCGGGCAAAGACGGTGCGTCGGAGCGCGTGGGCGCCTGCGAGATAGTTCGACACGCGCCCCATCTGGTTGGCGAGGCGTGGGTTGTGGTACAGCGCCCGTCGGGGATGGGGCAGCAGCAGGTGTTCGGTGTCGCCGCGGGTTTCAATGAGCTTAAACGCCAGCAGGCCCGCCTGTGGGAGTTCGTCAAAGGCGTCCACCACGCGTGAAAGGGCGTCGTCGTCGTCGAGGTAGGCGTCGTCGTCCAGCACCACAAACACGTCGCCTGTCGCCGCCTGCATTAGCCGGTTGCGGGCTTCGATGGGGCCAAGTTGGGTGGATGAATGCAGCAACTGGATGGGCAAGCCCTCAACCTCCAGCGCTTCCGTGCGCAGCGGCACCGCCGAGGCGTCGTCAAAGACGAATACATCGAAGTGTGGGTAGGATTGCCGGGCCAGGCTCGTGAGGCAACGATGCAGGGCGGCGGGGCGGTTGCGGGTCGTAACGAGGACCGACACCCGCATCAGCGCAGCACCACCAGCTTCTCGATGGCTTCGTCGTTGATGTCGAGGTCTTCGCCGTTGGCGCGCATAATCACCTTGTACAGGTACACGCCCGTCGCCACCTGATCGCCGTCTTCGTCGGTGCCATCCCACAACATTTTGTTCCACCCGATGCGAAGGCCGCCGCTTTCGAGCAGGGCCGGGTTTTCTACCAGGTTAAACTCGCGCACGACGCGCCCCGTCAGTGTGTAGATGCGGATGCGCAGGTCATCCACCACACTCGGATCGCTGCCGCGCAGCTCGAACGCAAACCGCGTAAACGATCCCATCGGGTTCGGGTAGGGATACAGCGAACTGACGCCGAAGGCGTCGATGGCGGTAATCACGCGGAAGTGCACCTGATACGGGCTGCCGATGGCCTCGTTGCCAGCCACATCGAAGGCCCGCACGCGCAGCGTAAAGACAGCGTTCAGATCGGTGAAGTCGGGCGTAAAGATGATGCGGGCTTCGTTGCGGGCCTCCGTGGCCGGTTCAAATGAGACTTCGTTGCTCTGGAAATAAACCGTCCGTGTGACACCCTCCGAGACGTTTTCCAACGTGACCGTGGCCAGGGTGGTGTCTTGCAGCAGCTTAAACGGGTTCTCGTCGGCAAAAACAATCTCGATGGTAGGCTGGGCCGAGACGACCGGGATGTCGGGACTCTGGAGGTCGCGCACGGGTTCGGGGTCGTGGGGCAGCATGTCGCCCTCCACACTGACCATCAGGGTGGGGGCCATTTCGTCGCCCCGCACCGTGAATTCCGTAAAGGCGATGTTGTTGATCGTCACCGGCTCGCGGACGCTGGGCTGTTCGGCTTCCAGCGTGAGGCGGTTGGTGCCTTCCAGCCCCTCGGTGGCGATGGTAAAGTTGGTGGACACGGTGCCAAGCGGCGGGATGGAGGCAATGGTGTCGGCCCCGACCACCGAGGTGCGGTTGGCCGTGTCGGTGAGGCGCAGTTCGACCAGCACCGAGTCGGTAGGCTGGTCGCTCAGGTTGAGCAGGGCGCCGGTGGCGGTCAGCACGTCGCCTTCATTAAGCGTGTCGGCAGAGAGGGTAAAGGTGGCTGGATCGAGCACCACTTCAGACACGGTCGAAAAATTAACAGCCCATTGCAAAAGCTGGGGCGTAGCTTGCCGCGACGAGTCGCTGAGGGTGGCTTGCAGGCGCAAGAAGGGCGTCTCCTGCGCGCTGATGGCGGAGAGGTCGGTCAACGCACCCGGTGCACTGAGGTCGTCGAGCAAGACCGCATCGGTTTCGCCATCCAACACCGTCACGCTAATTTCACTGGCGGCGTTGGGCAAGGTGCCGTCCCAGGAGATGGATTCCCAGGTGCGGGCGGGTCCGATGCGGGGCGACTGGGTGGTACCACTTCCGGAGCGGAAGAAGAGCCGGGCATCCTGGACGAGGTCGACGTCGCTTTCGATCGCCATTTCTACCGTCTCATCGGGATGCCCGATGCGGGCAACCATGGTCCACAGGTCATTATGGTCCAGCGTATCAATAGCGGTACTCCCAAGGCCGCGCCACAGGGCCTTGATGTCTTCGGCAATCTCCGTTTCCTGTGCGACGATGTGGCGGGTGCGGACGAGCACATAATCGTTTTCCTGGACTGTTTCCGTAAAGAGGGTGTCGAGGCGGGCACGAGCATCGTCCGGGGATTCAAAGTCATTTGCATAGGGCATGGCGGCCGTCTGCGCCCGTACTTCACCCGTGGTACCGTTGAGTACCACAATGCCATATCCCAGCGACAAGCCCTGGTAGCTAATGCCGTCCACGAGAATGCGTCCCAACAATATGCCATTGTTGCCGGAGGAAGCGATCTCAATCTCACGGTCGAATTCTGTGAACGACCACAGGGCTCCATCCCAGACCAGGCTGGGCGACTGGGTGTTGCGGTCGAAGAACGTTGCGTTTTGCTGCCATGCCTGTTCGGCTCCGCTGGCGGCCAGGTAAAAAGCCGATTCTTGCCACCGGGTAAGTTCATCGGGGTCGTTCACGCGGGCCCGCCAGTAGTAGGGCTGCTCTGTGGCAAGGGCCTGGGTGATTTCCCAGATAGCAAATCCTGCCGTGAACGCGTCTTCAAACTGGAGCAGGTTGGGAGAATCGAAGGTCGGGCTGCTGTCCAACTCAAACGCGATGCGGGTGCTGCTGTTTTCCTCGGGGGTGAAGGCCACCCGCAGGCTCAGCGGCGATCCCGTGATCACACTCAGGTTGCGCGGGGCCACGAGGTCCACGTTCGTCGAGAAGATGACATGGCTGGTTTCGGCGGTGTTGTTGAGTTCCGAAACCTCGTCGTAGACGTTGTCAGGGTCGACCTGAACCATAAAGTTATTGGTGCCCACCATGCCGTCGTTGATGCGCACGGAGAACGCCAGCGGTGTCTCCAGGTCCGTAATGGTGCTATCGTAGGGCAGCGCCGCCCCTCCGGGTGGGGTGTGCAACAGGCGAAACTGCACCGGACCGCTGGGGACGAGGCCGAGGTTACGGGGTGTCACCAAAACCGTCAGTTGGGAATCGGCAGGGACCGGGGCCAGGGGTTCGATTCGGATCAGGTCAGACGTGGCAACCAGGTCTGGCTGAACCGGAATATTGAGGGTGGTGGCGGGGTCTCCAATCAGCCCGAATTGCACCAGGTCGCGCAGGGAAAAAGCGCCAGAGGTCGCATAGCGGCGTTTGGCTTCCTGAAAGACGGCTCCGATGACCCGCAGGGTATCGCCGAAGACGAGTTCGTGGGTTTCATCACCCAGCCGGGCCGAAGCGCTGATGGTACTGAGGCCGGACGTGCCCCAGTGCGCAATGGCCCCGTTGAGTGAGCCCAGCACCAATTGTTCTGCCAGCACGGGCACATCGCCATCTACATTGGCCCCGCCGCCAAAGGCCCCGGTGCGGCATCCCAGCGAGAGGGCAAGGGGCAACCGACCCGCGTTGTTAAACTCAGCAGGGGGGTCGACGACGATGTCCCAGGTCACTGCTGCCGAATGCCCGAAGTAGCACAGCCACGACGAACCCACCCGCAGCGAAACCCGGATCGAGTCCTGGAGGCTGGCGTCGGGCGGTAGTTCATCCGACACCGTGCGCACGAAGCGGGTGGTGTCCATGCCAGTGGGGGGGGCTAGCGCCCGCCCGGCCCAGCGGTTGATGTGGTTGCCCAGCAGGTTTTGTTCGCCCAGGTCGCGGCTGCCCACCATCATAATCATTTCCTTGTTCCAATCATCGAGCGGAGCGGCTTCATAGGACTGAAGCTTTTGAAGGAAAAGAAGTCCGGCTTCGTTGTCGCGAAGCGGGAGACGCCCAATGGCCGTGAACTCGGTCCAGTCGTCTTCCCCTTCCCCTTGCATGACGAGCCAGCCATCCGAGGAGGCTTGTCCATAGGAGATCACCTCCCACAGGGGACGGGGGCGGGTCCGGTCCGCATACAGCGCATCGCCCCACAGGGTGACGAAGCGGGTGGGCGTAGCGCTTTCGCGGGTGGTGCGCAGAAAACGGCGAACGGCAATGGGCGTGGGACGCCCGTAATCGAACTGGTCGTAGATGTCCTGGATGTCTACCACGAGGGTTTCATAGCCATTCTGACTGCTTCGGTACATGGCCAGGGCGTCCGCCGACGGGCGCAGCAAGGCCGACGAAATGATGAGGTAGTCGATGTTCTGGGCTTCGGCAAGCAGGTCGGAGGTCGTATCAAGCTGGATGGCTGCTGGTGCCAATAGCGCGTCGCGGGTGGTGGTCCAGTAGGTGTTGTTGCGGGTGGGTTGATGCGAAAAAGAGACGTCGCCTTCCGGGGTGGTGGTTAACGCCTGAAACCAGCGCGCCTGCGGATTAAATACCAGCACCGGGGCACCGCCCAAGAAGCCGTTGAGGGCAAACTGTCCGCCTTCATTGCGTTCAATGGCAAAGTCCAGCCGCCCATCTACAGCGGTCAGGGTGCGGATGTAGGAAATGTGGATAAAGTCGACATAGCTTTGGTGGGGGAAGGTAGCGGCATCGTTAAACGAGATGAGGCGCACCCGGAATCGGTTCTGGTTGTCGTCGGGGATGGCATCCCCCCCTGCGGCACCGCGCAGCTCACCAAATTGGTAGCCGGACCAGGAGACCTCGTCATAGACGCGATAGTTTGTGGACCCATCCTCCTCGGTTTGCAAGGCCAACTGGATACGGAAAGCGGTGGGCGTACGGCTGTTTACCTTTGCCCATACTATGATGGAATCGGCCGCAAGGCCGGTCCGGGCGTCATTAATGAGGTTGAAGGTGTTGGTGCGGTTGGTCTCTGCGTTATTGCTGTTGTTATGCCGCAAGCCATTCCAATAATTTCCTTCCCCTCGGGTGTAGAAAGGGTTTTCTGTTTCTCCGCTATCGCCCGGATAATAGGTGTTGTCGGGTTCGGTAAACAGGGTGTCGCGGTAGGTAGTGATGACGTTGGCGAGGGGGGCAGGCGTGTCGGCTGTGTACCGCAGTCCTTGCCCGGACCCCCAGGTGAGCCAGTAGTGGGTGGTGTCGGTGTACAGGCTGTTGTAGGTACTGCTTTGCCAAGCCGGGTCCCGGTAGGCCCAGCTTTCATCGGTGCCCTGGTTGCGTTTGCCCACGAACAAGATCTGGGAGGCATCGGTGAGTGTGCTGGCATTGCCTTCATAAACCAGCGGGATCTCCTGGCCGTGTTCCAAAAGCCGAAGGCTGCTCGGGGTGATGGCTGACAGGTTCACCCCGGCCTGGGCGAGGTCGGTCCCGCGCACCTGATAGACGCCATCTTCGGTAACGGCAATCTTGACGTAGGACTGGGAGGGGTTGTACCACGACGGGTCGTAGTCGCTATCTTGCGCCACGGCGGTGGTCCACGCCACGGGCAGGGCCGCAAGAAAGAACAAAGCCCCCAGGAAACGGGCAGGGTGCAGGGGGTTAATCTCGAAATGAAACCCTTTTATGAAAAGCAACGGGTGCATGAGATGGTTCAACATGGTACAACGGAGGAGCAAACGTAACAGGTCAAAGATAATGCCGCCTCCTGAAAGGCTGTTTCTGGAGTTGTAATCGTAGGCATTACAGCGCCCGTGCTGTGTCGGTGCTCCCGCCTTTGGGTCCCGCGCATGCCGTGCGGCCGAGAAACGTTTGAACCCATTCATTCACCATGACATCGTGCTTGCTTCGGAAAGTCAATACAGCCGCTTAGAAAGAAGGGGCGGGAATACATAAAGACAAGCGCTTTAATCTACTGCTTTGTTTGCTACAAAACTAGGTGCCAGCCGTTGGTTGTGCATCAATAATTGGGAGCGATGATGTTGAAAAAGGAGGCCCCATGGCAGCGCGGAGGCATGCTTCGGTTGGTAGCGCAGGGGGCACGGGGTGCCTTGGTGGCGCAGGGAATGGGGTTAGGGCTTGGATATGTGTTGCACGTCGCGTTGGCGCAGTGGATGGACGTGGTGGGCTATGGCATCTATACGTATGTGCTGGCGTGGACGTCGGTCTTCACGCTTTTCGCGGCAGCGGGCTTTCCGCTTAGCGTGGTGCGGTTTGTACCGGCCTATGAAGCCGGGCAGCAGTGGGGATTGCTCCGGGGCTTTATGCGGTGGAGCACACAGCGGGTGGTGCTGCTCGGAAGTGTGGGGGCGCTGGGGTTTAGCCTGGGGGCCTGGGGTTGGGCATCGTCGTCCTATCGTTCGACCTTGGTGGTAGGCGGCGGGCTGATTCTTGTCAATGCCTTGTTTCACCTGTTGTCGGGGATGTTAAAAAGTGTCCATCGAATTACGCTGGCCCATGCGCTAACGGCGCTGCGCCACGTGGGGGTGTTGGTGCTTGGGGTATTGGTAGTGAGCATCGGGGGTGGGTTGACCCCGGTTGTTGCGGTGGCGCTTACTGTGGCTGCCATCAGCATGGCCGGGTTGGGCTGTGTGCCGGTGCTATGGCGCTCGCTGCCAGCGGAGGTTGCCGCAACACCGCCTCGCTATGAAACCACGCACTGGTGGCGCATTTCGTTGTCGTTGTTTGGGGTGGGGGGATTTGCTCTGGTGTTGCACCAAACGGACTTGCTCATGGTGGGGTCGTTGCTAGGACCCGAAGAGGCGGGGTTGTATGCGGCCGCCTCACGCACGGCTTTGCTGGTTAACCTGATCCCGTTTGCCATCGCCGCCGCCGCTGACCCGATGGTGGCACGGCTCCACGCCCAGGACGATGTCCCGGCGTTGCAAGCGCTAACAAAGGCCACGACGCGCTGGGCGTTTGGGCTGGCGCTGGGTGTGGGAGGAGCCGTGGTACTCACGGGGGGGTGGATTTTGCTGCTTTTTGGAGAAGGCTTTGCCACAGCCTATCCGGTGCTGGTGGTGTTGGCGGGCGGGCATGTGGTACAGACCGCCGTAGGCATCGCCGGAAGCCTGCTGAACCTCACGGGCCATCAACGCATCAGCCTGTATGTTTTTGGCGGATGCGCCCTGTTCAACGTGCTGCTTAATGCGGTGGGGATCTGGCTGGGCGGCATGATGGGAGCAGCGATTGCCACGGTCATCACCACCGCGCTGCTCAGCCTTTTGCTCTGGGGCATGGCGCGTAAGCACCTGCACATCGACGCCTCGGTTATAGCGGCGTGGCGGTCCTCCTAATCCCAGGCGGGGCGCTTGAGCATCAACAGGGCGAGCAAAAGGACGGTGGGCCAGAGTTGAAAAAACAGCCGCGAGGTGGCGGTACGCAGCTGCCACAGCAGGTCTGCCGAGCTCATCGCCATCACGAGAAAGTAGCCCGTCAGCATCATGGTCAGCACAAGCAACCCGGTTTGGAGGCCCGGCTCTTTCCAGAAGCCCCGCCGAAGGCCGAGGATGCCCATGCACAGCATCAACAAATAAGCGGTCAGGGCATCCGGGCGCAGAAACAAGGACAGGACGTAGCTGCCCATCTGTACCGTCCGGCTGGGGTCTAGCACTTGCGCTACCGCCTGCGGGGCCGCTTGGCTGGTCAGCAGGGTGCTGGGGCCTGCCACCTGCATTTTGAAATAGCACCATACCAGAAAGACGGGCACCCACCCCCACAGGAACACCCGCCCTTCGCGGAGCCAGGCCCCCCGCCCCGGCTGCTGAAACACCAGCACGAGTCCACGCGCCAGAACCAGCGCAAGCACAAGGAGCAACCCTTCGTTTTTTGTCCACATCGCGAGCCCGGCGCTCAGCCCTGCCAGCGCCCACAATCCGGTGGGTTTTTCCGGGCGCAGGTGGTCGTGCAACAGGTAGAGGGTCACCGCGGCCAACAGGTAGAAGGCGAAGGGGGCGTCGGCATATTGCGCGGCCCCGTGCCGGATGAAATAGGGCGTGCCAGCGAGCAAGAGGCCGCCCATCACCGCGTGCCACCGCCCCCGCAACGTGTGCAGCGCGGCCACCAACAGCAGAAGGGTGGCTCCGGTAAAGAGCGCTGCGAGCAGGGACGGGGCGGCAGGATGTTCGGCGCCCACGTACGTCCACAGTCGCGCCACGTTGGCGGGCAGGAGCAAGGGATAATCGACGCTGGACCACGCGATAATGGGCGAAAAGGCGCGTTCCCAGATGGGACTTCCCATAAACAAGAAGCGGGCCTTGAGATTCCACGACGCCCAGGCATCCCAGCCGCCATGCGGGGCGTTGAGAGACAGCAAGACCAGGTTGATGGCGGTTACCCCCAAAACACCAACCAGCACAGCCATGCTTCCGGAAAAGGCAACAGGAGGCGGTATCGTCTGGGCGCGAGGCTGCCTCGGTGGCATCACGCGGCGATAGTAGAAGGCCAGCCCCAGCACCACGCATCCCACAATGGTTTCCGTCCAAACGACCACGGGGCCCGCATCTCCCGTTAGGGCCAAAATCAGGAAAAAGGAAAGGGAGGCGATGCCCAAGCCAGTTCCCACGGCAAAGGCCAGCACCAAAAGCGGCGAAACTCGGTGGCGGACGGGACGGAAGGCCCACCGGGAGACGACCCACCCGATGCCAAGGGGCCAAAGCAGCGCCGCAGCAAGCCATCCCATCATGGCAAGGCCCGCCGTTGATACACCCGCACGCTGTCGTTGATCGCCGCCACTAAGGCCCAGGGTTCCTCCGGTGTGGCGGAAGGAATCGGAGGTGCCCCCTTCCCGTTGACGAGCATCCACGCATGGCGGGCCGTGGTGTCAAGCAGGGTGGGTGCCAGGGCGTACTGCGCCGCCGTGAGGTAAAACATGGGGTGCTGATCCGCCTGGCGGTTGATGAAAGTCACGGTGGCGTCGTTGGGAAGCATCGGACGAACGGCATCCAACGCGGAAACATAGGCGGCCACAGGATTGGGGGGCTGTATTCCTGCACGACGCTGGTGTAACGTCCCGGATTCGGTATACAGGAGGTGCAGCGAGGTACAGATCGTGGCCACTGCGACGAGTGTCAACACGCCCGCAGCCCGTGATTCAGAGGCCATGGTGGAATGGAGAACGGAAGCAGAGATTGAGAAAAGGGGCAACGCAACCCATGCCCTGAACCGATGGGTAACCCTCGTTGTTGCAGCAGGCTCGAAGCGATGGCGAACGGGCGACAAGAAAAAGCAGGTGTCGGTGAACAAAAACAATCCCCCGCAACAGATTCCAGCATGGCCCCGCGTGACGGTGGTAATGCTGGCGTATAACCGCAGCGCCGCCGTGCAGGAGAGCTTGCACCACCTCACCACCCATCTGGAATATCCATCCGCTCAGCTTGACTTCCTCGTGGTGGATAATGCCTCGACCGATGGAACAGCGGCTATGGTGAAGGAGACCTTTCCGCAGGTGCGCGTGCTCACTAACGCCCGCAACCAGGGCGCGCCCGGTTGGAACACGGGCTTTCAGCAGGCCACGGGCGACTTTGTGCTGATCCTGGACGATGATGCCTACCTCACAGGTACGGCACTGCAAGACGCCGTGCAGGTCGCGCACATGCATAATGCCGACCTTGTTTCGTTCACCATCCACGACCCCGAGGGGCGTTCGTTTAATGCCCATTACAACACCGGTTTGCTGTCGTTTTGGGGCTGCGCCGCGCTGGTCCGCCGGGAGGTGCTGGATGCTCTACAAGGCTATGACCCGCAGATTTTTCTATGGGGCAACGAACTGGAATTTACCATGCGGGCGTTGGATGCCGGTTTTTGCCATCTTTTTTTGCCTGACGTGGTGGCGATCCACCTGAAACCTGTGCCGACCCACCCGACGTACGACGGGCGGGTGCACCGCCTCAACACGCGCCACCTGGCATATATTGCTGCCAAACTGTTGCAGCCTGCCGAGGCGGTGTCGGTGCTGCTCCGACTGGGGCTCCGGCTGGGCCTCACGGCTTTGCGTCGTCCTTCGGCCTGGCCGATCTTTTTGGATCTTGTGAGCGGATTGCGTCAGGGAATGCGGTACCGCCAGCCAGTGCGTGTGTCGGTGTCACGGTGTTATGCAAGGCATTTTCCCGAGTTTATCAACCAACTTCCCTACCGGCTGAAACACCGTCGCTGGACGGATTTCTTCGCCACCCGGACCCGCTTTTTTCCTTCCTCAACCGCCAGCTTGCGTCTATGACCCTCGAAACTCTTCCTGTGGTGGTGTTGGGCGGAGGCGTGACCGGGCTGTCGGTGGGCTGGGCGTCGGGAGGAACGGTGTTCGAAGCCGCTGCCACGCCGGGCGGGATCTGTTCGTCATATTACCTACGTCCCGGTACCACCGAGCGCCTGCCCCAGCGCCCCGCCGATGGCAACGCCTATCGCTTTGAGTTGGGGGGCGGGCACTGGATCTTCGGCGGCGATGCGGAGGTGCTGCGATTTATTTCGACGCAAACGCCTGTGCGTACCTACCGCCGCCGGTCCGGGGTTTATTTTGCGGGGTCGGGGACGTATGTGCCCTATCCACTCCAGTATCACACCGCCGCGCTGGGGGCCACGGTAGCTGCGCAGGCCGTTGCGGAGTTAACCCATCCTACGCCTCCCACTGATGGAACAATGGCGGCATGGCTCACCGCTCGTTTTGGGCCGACGCTGACGGCGCATTTTTTCGGTCCCTTTCACGAACGGTATACGGCGGGATTGTGGACGGAGATTGCGCCGCAGGATGGCTACAAGTCGCCGGTTGATCCGGCGCTGGCAGCGCAAGGCGCACGGGGCGAGGGCGTCGCCGCGGGCTACAACGTGCAGTTCGTCTATCCATATGAGGGCCTTGATGCGCTGGCCCGTCGCCTGGCAGCCGGAGGAACCGTGCGGTATGGCAAACGGGCAGTTGCTATCGACTCGGCAGACAAGATAGTGCAGTTTGCTGATGGCACAGCAGTGCGCTATGATACCCTCGTTTCCACGTTGCCGCTCCACACGACGCTGGCAATGGCGGGGCTGGGTGAGGGGTTGGAAGCCGATCCGTATACATCCGTGCTGGTGCTCAACATCGGCGCGGTGCGGAGTGCGCGGTGCCCCGATGACTATTGGCTGTATGTGCCCGACAGCGCGTCGGGCTTTTTCCGCGTGGGATGCTATAGCAACGTCGAACCCGAGTTTTTGCCCGCTTCGGCGCGGGCTGCCGGAGACCGCGTGAGCTTCTATGTCGAGCGGGCGTTCCGGGGTGGCACGCGCCCGACGGATGCTGAGGTGCAAGCCTATGCCGAGGGCGTAGTCAAAGAATTGCAGACGTGGGGGTTTATCGGCGAGGTGGAGGCTATCGATCCGACCTGGATTGAGACGGCCTACACGTGGTCACGTCCTGGGTCTACCTGGCGTGCTGATGCCCTCGCCCGTCTCGAAGCCAAGGGCATCACCATGGTGGGGCGTTATGCCCGGTGGCATTTTCAGGGCATCGCCGATTCCATCCGCGACGGGCTGGCGGTGGGAGCGCCGTTGCGGATTGCGGATGTGGAAAAAGGGTAAGCATCATGTTGTTGCCGCTTTTATTTCCGCCATTGCCAGCCACCCCGCTCGTTTCGGTGGTCATGGCCAATTACAACTATGCCCGTTTTTTGCCGGAAGCGCTCGAAAGCGCCGTGGGGCAAACGTTCCGTTCCCTTGAGGTGATTGTTTGCGATGATGGCTCCACAGATCATTCCTGCGACATCGTGGCGCAATACGCGCAGACCTGTGATTTTATCCATCTAATTCGTCAGCCCAACCGGGGCGTGGCCGCGGCCCTGAACGCCGCGTTTGCACACGCCAAAGGCGACGTGATCTGTTTGCTGGATGCCGATGATGTGATGGATTGGCAGAAGCTGGCGGCGGTGGTGCAGGGGTTTCGCACCTATCCAAAGGCGGGAATGCTGATGCATGCCATGCAGGTGGTCGATGCCGCCGGGCGGCGGTTGTACCAGATGCCGGGAGCTGCACCGGACCAGGGCTGGATCGCTGATGCCGTGCGCCAACGCGGCGGGCGGTGGCGCAACCTCCCCGCCAGCGCGTTGTGTTTCCGTCGCGAATTGGCGGAGCGCCTCTTCCCGCTCCCGGAAGCCGTCTTTCGCCGCGAGGCGGATGGGTTTCTGTTCACGCTGGCTCCGCTCCTGGCCGAGGTGGCGTATCTGCCCGAGGCGCTCGGAAGTTACCGACTCCATGGCGGCAACCTGACCGGAACCACGCGGCTCACCGTGACCACGGCACAGCGCCACCTGGATGCCCTCGAACGTATCAACGGGGCGGTGAATGAGCGGCTGCGGCTGTTGCAACCCGAAGCGCCGCCGCTCGACTTGCGGAAGCATCTCAACGCGCGGGAGCAGCGCTTCACGTTGCTGCTGTTTCAGGAGCCGATGCTGGTGATGCTGCTGCCCGAATTACTCTCGCTCATCAAGGCGCTGAAGGCCGACGATTTGTACAGCTGGGGGCGCAAGCTGTTGGGCATCGCGGCGTATGTCTCGGCGATGCTGGTGCCGGTTCGGTGGCGGGCAGCATGGCTCTCGCGGATGCTGGGCATGCAAACGATTCGGCGGTTGCTTACCGCTTCACCGTCTGGATAAGTACGTCTTCGAGGCGTGCGGCCAGTTTGCGGCGGTCGAACGCAGGCCGGGCGACGGTTGCACCGTGTGTGCCAGCTTCTACGAGCGTTTGAGGGGTAGCGAAGAGGCGATCCAGCGTCTGTGCCAGCGCGTCCGGTTGTTCGGGCGGGACGTACCAGCCGCAGCGGTGCGTTTCCACAAACCGCCGCATCCAGCCATCCGTCGTCACGATAACGGGCGTACCGGCCCCCAGACTGTCGAAGAACTTAGCGGGGGAGTTGGTGGCGAGCACCGGGCGGTTGATAAAGGAAACCAGCGAAATATCGGCCATGTGGAACCACGCCATCATGCGGTGCCGCGGTTCAGGCGGCAGTGCCAGCAGGTTAGGCAGGCGGGCCGCGGCGGCCTGCACCAGCGGGGCTTCATGCCCGTCGCCGATGCAGACAAACTGCACCTCGGGGCGATGGGAGAGCCGCTCGGCGGCGTGCAGCAGCGTGGCGATGTCGTTGGCCCGCCCGTAGGTGCCGCCATACAACACCACGCGCTTGCCTGTCAGATGATGGGTGTCCCGCAGCGTATCGATCAAGTCAGGCGTGACGGCATCAAGCAGCCCCAGGTCGGTGCCATTCACCAACGTCGTGACGCGGCGGGGATCCACGCCTTGTTGCAAGACGTGCGCCTCCATGTCGGGAGAAAGGGGCACCACATGCGCCGCGTGGTGGTACAGCCGGTGCTCCAGCAAGTAGAGCATCCGTTGCAGCAGCGGGTGGCGAATGGCTCCCATCTGAATGGGGAAGTCGGGCCACAGGTCTTGCAAATGAAACACCCACGGCACCCCGCGTAACCGCCCCACCATCGCGGCGGCCCATGCCGTGGTGAGCGGCGTGGAGACGCCCAGGATCACGTCCGGGCGGTCGATGCGCAGGCCCCGGAGCACGGCCCCGGCGGCAAACGAGGCAAACGACCGCAACCGCTGACCCACGCCCATGTGGTTGTTATAGGCCACCGGGAGCGCATGCAGCGTGGTTCCGGGGGGCACCCAGTTGAACTGGTGGGTCAGGCGGCGGTGTTGCCACGCATCGGTGGTGATGAGGGTAAGCCGGTGGCGTTGGCTCCACTCCGTGAGTAAGGTATGGTGGCTGCCCGTCGCAGCGCAGTCGGGGGTGTTGTAATGCTGGTAAAAAACCGCGATGTGCATTCCAGGCTGTTTCTAAGAAGCGGTTTTGGTTTTCAGTTTGGAGCGAGCAAGACGCTGCGATGGCGCTTGTGCTGCCCAAGATCACAACTCCTAAACAGCTTCTAAGCGTCACCCGAGGCGGAAGGCGGCAATGCCGGGGGCTCTTGAAGCCCGCTCAGTTCAGGAAACGCCCCCTGGATCAGCCGGGCCACGCCGGCCGACTCTTTCAGGTTGTGCTTGTTCACCAGCGTCCTGATGTTAAACACATCCACGAGGGTGCCAATCAAACAAAGCCCGCCCGTGAGGAGGTACAGCAGCCCCATGCCCACCTGTCCCAGATAAAAACGATGAATCCCGGCAAACCCAAAAATACCGACCAGCGCCAGAATCAGCGTCACCGTTTCATCTTTGCGTCGCTGCCGGTGGACGTGGGCGAAGTGCATGGCCTGT
This sequence comes from Rhodothermia bacterium, assembly GCA_030428385.1. Classification (GTDB taxonomy): domain Bacteria; phylum Bacteroidota; class Rhodothermia; order Rhodothermales; family JAAAOL01; genus JAUIDY01. Next base: position 33,773 of record JAUIDY010000048.1, read on the forward strand.
TCTTCGGTCATGTCCTTCATCTGGCGGGCGACTTCCAGTTGTTCTTCGCCCGTTAGTTCGGGCATATAGCGAATGACTTTCGACATAAACGTTTCAGGATGTGGAGTAACGAAAAGCGGTCCAGGCGTCGCGCGCCAGGGTGAAGATACGGCCGCCCAGGACGGCGAGGGCCAACCCGCCAAACGGGTGGGCCTGGAAGGAAGCTACGACCTCGCCGCGAAACAAAAAGGCGACGGCATGACCCAGTCCACAGCCGGGGCAGCGCTCCAGCCCCATCCACTGGAACACGCAGAGGTCAAACAAGCCTTCCTGGGTGGGGTCGGTGCAGGCGAGGGCGATCAGCCCGCCCATCCACACGGCAGCCTCTGCGAGCGAACGATAGGCGGCTCGTTGAGACGGGGCGAGGGGACGGTGGTGAATGCGAAACATGACGGCGCTCTACGCATGGAGGAACGGCAAAGATACAGCACAGCAGGGGATGGCGGAAGAGAAGAACCGGAAGAGAGGGCGGATCCGGTCGCTGGTTTTAACGAAAGGGTACGACGAGAAGCGCTTCCAGAAAATAGGCTGCCTATCGGATTGAAGGTGTAATTGATCAAGGAATTTCGTATGGTGTGGTGCTCCACTCTTCTTAACCTTTCAGGCCATCTTGCATGACCACTCATATCTTGCTCGGACAACCCTTGAATTTATTTGTTTGGGATTATGGCCGGTATGGTACCGGCAGCGCACCATTTAACGGGGATGTTGAGCATATTCGTGAGACATGGCGGACGGTACAGCGCCATGCCATGATTGGACAATCGAAAGGAACGCTTTATGCCCCGCCTGCGCCTCGTGAAGTAACCGTGTTGGAGCGGGAAACACTCAGCCCTACCTCGTAGCTGCCTGCACCGTTACAACCCGATCACCGGCTCATCTCTTGTCACGTCGAAAAGCTGCACGGCGCATTTCTCTTTCATATGCAGGTGTAGCTGCTCGGCATAGGTGGTAATTCCGTCGCCGAGTTTTTTTCGACGGCATGGGGCGGTTCCACGCTATCTAAGTCCACTGGCTCCCTCTCGGTGCATGGGTGTGGTATGCCTTTTTGTCCCGGTCAAAAAGCCCGCATCGATACAGGCGTTGGTTAATGTTGGGTGGCTGCATCCACGGCCTCTTGGGTCCGTTCGATAGACCCGCGTTGTTGATCCACTACCTCCTGGTTTTGTCGGTGGGCGTCCTGGGGCGAGTGCGTACGGGCCGAACTGGCATCAACAGGGGCCTGGAAGGCCAGCGCCTTGCGTTTGTTGCCAATGCGCTTCCAGTTGTTTTCGCTCATCTGTTGCTCGATATCACCCGTGAAACGGTTGACGCGCGTAGCAGCGTTGGGGACTTGCTGGGCATAGGGGCCTTCGCCCGCCGCATAGGTTTCATAAGGCGTAGGCCAGACAAAGTAGGCCAGCAGGCCCGCCACAATAAGAAGTAAGAAAAAGTTGCGCATGTGCTTGCAAGCCAACAGGTTGTTGAAAAGGTAGGACCTCCCTTTTTAGTATCGCCCGCTGTGCCCGAATCTTTATTAAGCAGGGCCGAAAGGGCGGGTAGATTGACTTGCGCCCGCGCCTTTCTCCTCCCTATGCTCGCAGGAATAGGAATAAACGGGTCCAAACGTCCATGCGGTGCTTAGGCTGGCTTCTCGTGATGGTGGTGGCTGTGCAGGTGGTACAGGCACAGGCCCCCGTGGCGCGTTTCGAGCGGCTGTCGGTGGAGCAGGGGTTGTCGAACGCACGGGTTAACGACATCCTGCAAGACCAGCAGGGGTTTTTGTGGATCGCCACGGAGCACGGGCTTAACAAATACGATGGGTATCAATTCGCCGTTTATGAGCACGAGCCGCATGAGGCCCATTCGCTCGCCGCGTCGTGGATCCGGCACCTGTATGAGGACCCGGGAGGGACGCTGTGGATCGTGCCGTTTGTGGATGGCCTGACGCGGTTCGACGCATCCACGGGGCGGTTCCAGCACTTCGTCCACGACCCCGCTAATCCACACACCGTGCTGCCGGGACAGGTGTTGGCGCTGGCGAGTGATGGGAGAGGACGGCTGTGGGTAGGCACGGAGGCGGGCTTGCAGTGGTTTGATACCGCGACGGGTCGTTTTGAGCGGCTTGACACAACTCCTGCCTTCGGCGACGTAACGGTGACGACCCTTCATGCAGACCGGGCGGGTGCCTTGTGGGTGGGCACGGCGCAGGGCCTCTATCGGGTGGATCCCACGCGGACGCGTCTGGAGCGTCCAAGCCACGATGGGGCGGTGCCGCAGGAATTTCAAACCGCCGCCGTTCGGTGTTTCTTCGAAGACCATGCCGGGGTGCTGTGGGTTGGCACCGCCGCGGGGCTGCTCCGGGTGGATCCGGGCACGCAGGAGGCACAGCGCATGCGTGTGCAGGGAAGTGGGGCGGCACGGTTGGATCAGGCAGATATCCTGTTGATCTATGAAGCACCAAAACAGCCGGGGACCCTCTGGATAGGTACCGAGGGCGGGGGACTGGATCGGTTGGAAGTGGCAACGGGGATTACGCATCACTACGCCGCCAATTTTAGCGACCCCACCGTGAGTGAACGCGCCACCTTACGGTCGCCCATGGTGCAGTTTGTGCAGGAGGACCGGACGGGGCAGATGTGGGTGGGCACCAATGCAGGCCTGCACTATCTCGACCGAAGCACGGACCGGTTTACGGTTTATCGATTCCGTCCGGACGATGCCTGGAGCCTGAGCCATCCCAACGTGCGAATGATGTATGAGGACCGATCCGGCGTGCTGTGGGTGGGCACGGCCGGGGGCGGATTGAGTAAGCTGAACCCCCGGCAGCAGCGCTTTGCGCATCAGTTTTATGATCCCCGCTATCGAGGCCTGAACGACGCCCTGGGTGTGACTGCGCTGCACGAACAAGCTGATGGCACGTGCTGGATAGGCACCACGGGATACGGGCTGGTTAGATATGAGCCCGCCACAGGCGACTCCACGTGGTACCAGCAGCAGACCGCCGCGCCCCACCACCTGAGCCATAATTTTGTCACCGACCTGTATGCTTCCCCGGCTACACCGGGCATCTTGTGGGTGGGCACCTATGGGGGGCTCAATGTCATCAACATGCGCACGGAAGAACGGGTGCCTGTGCCGAAGACGAACGGAACCGCCGATGTGTTCATCCGCTCGCTCTATGAGGGCCCCGATGGCCTGCTGTGGGTGGGCACCTCCGGGCGGGGCGTTGGCTGGCTAAACGATACCACGGGTCGGATTACGTACATTCCCTGTGGGAGCGAGACCGCGCAAAGCCTCCGTACCTGCGATGTCCTGACCCACCTCGTGGACGCCGCCGGGACGGTGTGGATCGGAACGGTGGCGCAGGGGCTACACCGCTACGATCCGGCGACGGGCCTCGTCACCCGCTATCACGAACGAACGGAGGGCAACGGGCAGCCGCCGGGGTCCATCCTCGCCTTCGCCGAAGGCCCGTCCGGGACGCTGTGGATCGGTGGTTACAGCAGCGGCCTCACCCACTTTGACCCCGCCACCGGGCGCTTTCGCAACTATACCCGCCGCGACGGGATGCCTAGCAACCAGGTGCTCGACCTACAGGTGGACGCAAACGGTCACATCTGGGCCAGCACCGACCGAGGCCTGGCGCGTTTCGATCCCGCCACCGAGACCGTGCGTACCTTCGACGTAGACGACGGATTGCAAAGCAACCAGTTTTCCCGCAACGCCTCCGCGAAAGGGAACGACGGCACACTGCTTTTTGGCGGCATCGACGGGATCAACCGCTTTCACCCCGACAGCCTCGACCAGCAGGCTCCGGTGCCGCCCGTGGTGCTGACGGCCTTGCAGGTCCGCACCGCCGCTGGGGAAACCCGCACCGTATTGGATCCCGCGAGACACACGGCGCTGCACCTCAACCATCGAGACCGCGAAATCAGCTTTGAGTTTGCCGCGCTGGATTTTACCAACCCTAAGAAAAACCAATATGCCTATCGCCTCGATGGCGTAGACGAGGCATGGGTGGAGGCGGGCACACGTCGCTTTGGCAGTTACACCAACCTCGCGCCGGGGCAGTACACGTTGCAGGTTAAAGGAGCCAACAGCGATGGCGTATGGAACGAGGTGGGGACAACGCTGGCGCTCACGATCACGCCGCCGTTCTGGCAAACGTGGTGGTTCTATGGTCTCAGCGGAGCGGGGGTGTTGCTACTGATGGGGCTGGTGCATGCCGTCCGCGTGCGTGCGGAGGCGCAGCGACAGGTGCAACTGGAGCGCGTCCGCACTGCCGAGCACGCCCGCGTGCGCAAGAAGGCCGCCAAAGACTTTCACGACGAACTGGGGCACCTGGCTACCAAAATTACCCTGTTTGGCGAAATCCTGCGCCGCAACCCGGATGGGGCCTACCTCGATCGCATCATCGGCACCTCGAAGCGTCTCTCTAGCGGCATGGGCGATTTTATCTGGACCCTCGACCCCGAACGCGAGACGCTGATGGATGTGGTGGTGCGGCTCAAGGACTTCGGTGATGAGTTATTTTCCAACACCGGCATTGCCTTTCGCGTAGACGGTCTGGAGGCGTTGCCCGCCAACCTGCGCCTGCCGATGGATTGGCGACGGCACCTCACCCTGCTTTTTAAAGAAGGCATGCACAACGCCCTGAAGCACGCCCGCTGCACCCAAGTAGACCTACAGGTGACCTGCACCGATAGGCACCTCACCCTGTCGCTTTCTGATGATGGGGTCGGGTTTGATCAGGCAGAAACCCCGACGGGGCAAGGACGGGGCAACATGCGCAGCCGTGCCGAGGCGCTGGGCGGGACGTTTCTTCTGGAGACGGCTCCGGGTGCGGGCACGACGCTGGGTTTTAGTGGTCGCCTGCCGGAGGATGCGTAGACGCACGAATCAAGCACTCAACAATCCTGAACGCCCATGATCACCGTTGGCATTGTAGAAGACGACCGCGACGTGCGCGAAAGCCTGGCGCTGTTGATCAACAGCGTGTCGGGATATGCGTGCGTGGGGCACTACGGCTCCTGCGAAGCGGGCGTGCCTGCCTTGTTGGCGGCCCCGCCCGATGTCGTGCTCATGGACATTGGATTGCCGGGGCGCAGCGGCATCGAGGCGATTCGCGACCTGAAGGCAGCGCTGCCTGCACTCGATGTGGTGGTGCTTACCATTCACGAGAACGATGCCGTGGTGTTCGAGGCGTTGTGCGCGGGGGCGTGTGGCTATCTGCTCAAAGACGAAGGCCCGGAGCGGTTGCTCGAAGCCATCCACGACGTGCATCATGGCGGGGCCCCGATGAGCACCCAGATCGCCCGGCTGGTCGTGGGGTCATTTCAGCAAGCCCCGCCCGTCCCGTCGCCCCTCACGCCCCGCGAAACCGAGGTGCTGCACGAACTGTGCCGGGGCAAAAGCTACAAGATGATCGCCGACGCGCTGTGTATCAGCGAAGAGACGGTGCGCCGCCATCTCAAAAGCATCTACCGCAAACTGGAGGTGCATTCCAAATCTGAAGCCGTAGCGAAAGCGTACGAGACGCGGTTGGTGCGGGGCGTCAGGTAAGGGGCAGGGCAAGCCGTTTTGCCCACGAGATGACCCAAATGGGTCATGAAAGAGGCTGTGTTCGTGGATTATCCTTTGTGGTGTTCTTCATCCACTTTCCAGATCGGGCATGTCCTTTCGCGTTTTTACCATCGTTGTTGTTGCGCTTATCGGGCTGGTAGCCTCCGCCCACGCCCAGCCGTTCACCCGCGTCACCGCTGGCGTGTTGGGAACGGACCGCGCCGACTCGCCGGGGGCAAGCTGGGTGGATTATGACGGCGACGACGACCTCGATCTGTTTATCAGCAACCGCAGCACCAATGCCCTGAATCCCAACAACATCCTCTATCGCAACGACGGCGAGGAGGTGTTTACCCGCGTCGACGCCGGGGCCTTGACGGCGGTCGGTGCCATCGGGCATTGCTGGGCGGATTATGACAACGACGGCGACCTGGACGTGGCACTGGCGGGACTGGCAACATATGTGACGCCGGCGGGCGGTTCGCCGCATGTGTTGTTGCGCAACGACGGGGGTACCTTTGTTAATGCGACGGCCAACCTCACCACCAGCACTGACGTGCGTTTCTGGTCGTGCTCGTGGGGAGACTATGACCAGGATGGCTTTGTAGACCTGCTGCTCATCCATCCGACGGGTTTTCTGGGCAATCCTTCGCTGACGAACCAACTTTATCGTAACCGGGGCGATGGTACCTTCGAGCAGATCACGGGCATTCCGCCCACCACCGGGCAGGGTGCCTTTACCGTCAGTTCGTGGTCCGATTTTGACCTCGATGGCGATGTGGATCTGTTCATTGGCAGCGGTCCCGTGTCCGTCGCCGCCCGCGATTTTTTGTACCGTAACCAACTCACCGAGACGGGCAACGCGGTCTTTGTGCGCATCAACGACGACCCGATTGGCACCGACCTGGTGGATGGGCAGGTGTGGAACTGGATCGATTATGACAACGACGGCGACCTGGATGCCTACCTGACGAACTACTCGGGCGGCACGCCGCGTGGTTTGCAGAACAATCTGTACCACAACGACGGCGGCACCTATACCCGCATCACAACCGGCTCCATCGTTTCAGAGATTGGGCAGTCGCTGGCGAACACGTGGGGCGATTTCGACAACGACGGCGACCTCGATGTGTTTGTCACCAACGACAACGCCAACAGCCGCTACTACCGCAACAACGGCGATGGCACGTTCAGCAGCCTCTCGACGCTGCTCCCGGCGTCTACCAGCGGCGTAAGCTGGGGCGCCACCCTCGGCGATTATGACGACGACGGCGACCTCGACCTCTTCGTGTCCAATGTGGGCTCGCCGCCGAGCCTGAACTACCTGTACCGTAACGACCTCGCCAACGACAACCACTGGCTGAAGGTGCGGGCTGTGGGCGTCACCTCGAACCGCACGGCCATCGGAGCCAAGCTTTTTGTGCGGGCGACGATTGACGGAGAATCGGTCACGCAACACCGCGAGATTTCGTCGCAAAACACGTTCTGCGGAAGCAACAGCTTCGACGTACATGTGGGCCTCGGCGATGCGGCAGTGGTGGAAGAACTGCGCATCGAGTGGCCTTCCGGCACCGTGGATGTGTACACCGATGTAGCCGCCGATGAATTCCTGCTTGCCGTAGAGGGGCAAAGCGTCTCGCCGGTCTCCCGCGAAGCCGCCGAGGTGCCATCCCGTGATGTTGAGTTGCATCCCGCGTATCCAAATCCGTTGGCGTCCCGCACGACCATCCGCTACGAACTACGCCAATCCGCGTCCGTGTCGCTGCGGGTGTACGATGTACTGGGGCGCGAAGTGGTCGTGCTCGACGATGGCTGGCAGCCCGCAGGGATGCACGAAGTTGTTTTCAACGCCAGCGGCTTGCCGAACGGAGCGTACACCTATCGCTTACAGGCAGGTGGGACCGTCCAAAGCCGTACGTTGGTTGTGCTGAAGCCCGAATAGATGGGGCTTTCCCTCACATCGGAAAGAAGCGTGGCGGCATAACTTAACAGGACACCTGTTTATCTGTCGCTGTGCGTGTTATGCAATCCCTCGCCCACCTGCTGGCGGTGTTTCTTGTCTTTGGAATGACCGCCTGCACCTCGCCCGCCTCTTCGCCCCGCCAGACACATGATTTTGATGCCAACTGGCGCTTTCACCTCGGCGACGTGGAAAGCGGCGAGGCCATGGATCTGGACGATGCTGACTGGCGCTTGCTCGATGTACCCCACGATTGGAGCATCGAAGGCGTGTTCAGCGCAGACCATCCAGCGACGGTAGGGGGCGGCGCACTGCCCGGTGGCATTGGGTGGTATCGCAAGGCGTTTACACTGCCCGATGAGACCGCAAACCAGCAGGTTGACATCGACTTCGACGGCGTGTATCGCAACAGTGACGTATGGATCAACGGGCACCACCTCGGCAATCGGCCCAACGGCTACGCCTCGTTCCGTTACGACCTGACGCCGCACCTGCACGCGCCAGGAGAGACCAATGTCCTCGCCGTTCGTGTTGCCAACGCCCCGCAGCCCAATTCGCGCTGGTACAGCGGCTCCGGCATCTACCGCCACGTTCGCCTCGTCGTGACCAATCCCGTGCATGTCGATCACTGGGGCACCTACATCACCACGCCCACGGTCACCGATGACGCCGCCACGGTTGCTATCGAAACCACCATCCGCAACACAGGGACGCAAGACAGACCCCTCACGCTTCGCACCATTATCTATGATGGCGACGGGCAGGAAGTGACGGCGTCGTCCTCGGAAGGCATGGTGCCGGGCGACATGACGCAGGTTTTTGTGCAGACGCTGACTGTGGAAGCCCCGCGCCGGTGGACGCTGGGCGACCCGCACCGCTACCGCGCGGTCACTGAGGTCATCTGTGGCGAGGTGGTGTGCGACTCCTACGAGACCCCATTTGGCATCCGCACGTTTTCCTTCGACAGCGCGACGGGCTTCACGCTCAACGGCGAGCCCGTCAAGATTCGCGGCGTGTGTAACCACCACGACCTAGGGGCATTGGGGGCGGCGGTAAACACGCGGGCGATGGAGCGCCAACTCGAAATTTTGCAGGCGATGGGGGTCAACGGGCTGCGCACGGCCCACAACCCGCCCGCGCCCGAACTCCTCGACCTGACCGACCGCATGGGCTTCATCGTGATGGACGAAGCCTTTGACGTGTGGAAACAGCCCAAGACCACTTACGGCTACCATGAAGATTTCGACGCATGGCACCGGCGCGACCTCGAAGCGCTGATCCGCCGCGATCGCAACCACCCGAGCGTGTTTATGTGGAGCATTGGCAACGAGATCGGCGAGCAGTGGCATCCTTCGGGCACACCCATCGCGCAGGAACTGGCCGCCATCGTGCGTCGCCTCGACGAAACGCGGCCCATCACGGCTG
>JAUIDY010000195.1 GCA_030428385.1 Rhodothermia bacterium
AAGGCGTGCACGGCGATGCGGTCGCGCCGCTCCGGCGGGATGCGGTGGTACACCTCATCAACGATGCGCGAGCCGATGCCGCCGAGGCCGATGAGCAGGGTTGGGACGTGGGTCATGGAGAAGGGGCGTTACGACAAAAAGATGCTGCGCCTCCAATCTCCTAAATCTGATTCACTTTTGCTGCGGGTTTTGGAGCGCAGTGTAGATTTCCTTTGCGCCCTTGTGATATTGGTAAATGGGCAATACTCTCTTGGACAAAGATAATTACCAACCCAACCTTCAACATATTTCGATGAGTGAGCTTCAAGCGAAGGATATTTATTTCACAGAGCTACTCTTCCCCAATGAAGACGATAAGTTTTCACGCGATCCAAATATCATTTCGAGCTATCAATTCACAGAAGCTCACAGCGGCACGCCTGAGCAGAAAGTCTTGGCTCCGTTGGCAAGGATTAACATCTTTGTTGGCCCAAACAACGCTGGTAAAAGTCGACTTCTTCGGTATTTGTTTGCTCGTTTTCCAGTTACATTTGTTATGAATAGTTATCCGGTATCTGAGCTACGCTCCTTCATAGATGAAACCTATAAAGAGCTTAGTAGCATTATGCAAGTCAGTATTGAGAAAGATTTTCAAAGCAGCATACAAGAGATAAGAAATTCATTTCCTTATCTCGATCTCTCTAATCAATGTGCTAAGCTTAACTCAACTTTAGACGAGATCAGTAAGTTGAGCCGTTCAGGAAATCAAATGCAAAGACAAGTAATTGGTCAACTGCAACGTTTTGCTCCATCTAGATTGCGAGAGCTATCAAAAATCACCTCAATTGCTCAATTCGACTCTCCTCGCCCCGGCGAATACCTTTTCTATATTCCCATTCTTAGAGGAATGCGTCACTTCGATGCTGAGTACTCTGATATTTTTGAGCGCCGGATTAAATATGATTACTTCCTTGACAAACAAAACAGGGCCCCAGTTTTCGAGTCAATTCAAGGCACCAGAGGTATTATTAGTCACCACGGGGGCGGATACCCAGATTCTGAAATTTTTACTGGTCAAAACTTATACCATGATCTCCGCAAGAAGCTGTTAGGCCCACCGGAAGGACGTGAAGCTGTTCGGAGCTTTGAGCGATTCCTAGCTGAGCATTTTTTCAATGGCCGACAGGTGACGCTAATTCCAAGAGATGATGATAGCGGCGAAGATCGGGTAGTCAACGTGAAGCTAGGCGATGAAGACCAGTTTCCCATCTACAAACTTGGCGACGGATTGCAGCACCTCATCATAATCACCTACAACATCTTCCTCTCCGACAAACGTTGCCTGTTCTTCATCGAAGAACCAGACATCTCTATGCACCCTGGCATGCAGCGCGCCTTAATAAACACCATGCGAAACCATCCCAAACACCAATATTTCCTCACCACCCATTCCAATCACCTGCTCGACCTTTCCCTCGACTACGACGAAATCGCCATCTTCCGATTTCAGAAAAAGCGCCCTGAATCTTCCAAGGACGAAGCAAAAGCAACTTTTCATGTAACCGCCACCTCACACCACGACCGCAACCTGCTGCAAGACCTCGGCGTGCGCAATTCCAGCGTTTTCTTCACCAACGCCACCATCTGGGTAGAAGGCATCAGCGACCGGCTGTACCTGCGTGCCTACATGAAGAAGTACGTTCAAGAGCTTGAAGCAGCCGAAGACCCCAGAGCCGAACAATTCAGGCGTTTCAAAGAGGATTACCACTACTCTTTTGTCGAGTATCAAGGCTCCACCCTCACGCATTGGACCTTCGACAAGAATGACGAAAGCTACGAACGTATCAGAGCCAGTTTCATCTGCAGTTCGCCTATCCTCATTGCTGATGGTGATGTGGCAAATAAAGGCACCCGCGCAGAAGACTTTAGAAAAATGCTCGGCGATAATTTCCTCCTGCTTTCTTCAAAAGAAATCGAAAGCTTACTTCCCCAAGAAATCGTCCGTGCCTTTGTAAAATCAAAGATTCCAGATGCTGATGTCGAGCAGATCAGAAGACACAACAAAAGCCCTATAGGATATGCAGATCTGAAAGATAAAGGCCTAGGTTATTACCTAAACCAGCGCACAGGTAAACAGAACTTTACTGATCCCAAAACCAAAAGCGGCACAGTCAAGAACAAGGTCAAATTCTGCGAAAAGGCTGTCGAATTAATGCAAAGCAACGACTTTGAATGGTCGCTGCCCGATGATCTCAAGGAAATGTGCGAGAAAATCTTTGCACACATCACTGAGCAAAACAGAGGCAGCCTCGGAATGGGCGACTAAACATCATCGAATCGCTCTAGGTCAACAACGTCCCATGCGCCGGGGCCACCTGCACGGTGAAGTGCCGGAGCACCGGAGGCGACGAGACGATTTTGACGCCCCGGATCCGCTCGCGCCGCTCGCCCACGTAGGCCAGCACCTCGGCCAGATAATCGAAGTGGCTCTGGGTATACACCCGCCGGGGGAACGCCAACCGGACCAGTTCCATCGCCGCCGGTTTTTCACTGCCGTCGGGCTGCTGCCCAAACATCACCGAGCCTATCTCCACCGAGCGGATGCCGCCCTCCAGATACAACACGAGCGAAAGCGCCCACGCCGGATATTCGTGTTGGGGAATGTGGGGCAGCATGGCCTGCGCATCAATATAGATGGCGTGCCCGCCGGGTGGCTGCACGATGGGGATGTTGACCTTGTTTAAAAAATCGCCCAGGTACGCCACGGACCGGGTGCGATAGCGCAGGTAGTCTTCATCCAGTGCCTCGTGCAACCCTACCGCAATCGCCTCCAGGTCGTAACCCGCCAGTCCGCCGTATGTAGGAAATCCCTCCGTCAGGATGAGCATGTTTTTGCACTGCTGGGCGAGGGCATCATCATTCAGGGCCAAAAAGCCGCCGATGTTGGCCATGCCGTCCTTTTTGGCGCTCATGGTGCAGCCATCCACGTAGCTGAACATCTCCTGGGCAATCGCCATCGGGGTTTTGTCGGCATAGCCCTCCTCCCGGGTTTTGATGAACCAGGCATTCTCGGCAAAGCGGCAGGCATCCAGAAAGAAAGGCACACCGTGCTGTTTGCAGATCGCACTGGCCCCGCGAATGTTGGCCATGCTCACGGGTTGTCCCCCGCCGGAATTGTTGGTCACGGTCAGCATCACCAGCGGGATCTTTTCCCGGTGCTCGGTCAGCAGCCGTTCCAACGCCTCCAGGTCGATGTTGCCCTTAAAGGGGTGGACCAACTGGGAGTGTTTGCTTTCGGGAATGGGAATATCGAGGGCGGTGGCCTGTCGGTATTCCACGTTGGCCCGCGTCGTATCAAAATGGGTGTTATTGACCACCATCTCGCCGGGTTGCACCAGCGATCCAAACAGGATCCGCTCCGCCGCCCGACCCTGATGGGTTGGGATCACATGCTTCAGGCCGGTGATTTCGTGCACGGCTTCGTCGAACCGGTAGTAGGAGCGGGCTCCCGCGTACGACTCATCCCCTTGCATCATACCGGCCCATTGGCCGGAGGACATCGCCCCCGTGCCCGAGTCGGTTAACAGATCAATTAGGACGTCTTCGGCCTTGAGCAGAAACAGGTTAAAGTGGGCTGCTTCCAAGGCCGCAGCCCGCTCCGCTTCTGAAATGTGACGAATCGGCTCGACCACTTTAATGCGGAACGGCTCTATAATGGTTTTAAACTTCATGTCTCTTCGTTCTTCCATAGTGCGTTTTGAACACGGTGCTCCCTCCTCGCATGAGGGCATCAACCGCCTTTTGCTTTAGGAAAAGGGGTGCGACGCAGGTCATCCCCTCGGCCAAGCGGGGTGAAGTAACGCAGCGACAGCAAAGGAAGCAAGGGGACTGGCCACACAACCGCACGTGGACCCAAAAGTCATCGTAAATCAGAGACTTACATGGAATACCCCGTGGACCATTCCCTTCTCAATCCTCGGCCTGATTCAACCTGAAAAAATGCCCCCATGAGCCCCTTTCCGTGCGCCCTGCACATGTGGATAAAGCCTGTCTTTCGAAGGAGTCGCGGACGTTCTGCCGGGACGGAAGATGACACTTCTTTTGAGGGCGGCGGCGGGCCGCGCTATATCGACGGCCCCATAAGCAACACCATCCTGGTGCCCGATGGGACCTACAAGCGCCTCAGCAGCGGCAGCTTGTTATGGTCCGACATCTCGGGCCTCTATAATGAGCTCTCGCATGCCTACTTCGACCAGATCATCGAAGAGATGGACAAATGTGAATGGGGGTACGAGCTAGCCGACACCAACTACGGCGGCGACATCGGCATGGTGGAGGAAGCCATGTCTGAAACCATCGACTCGTTTGTGTCGGAGTTGATGGTAGCCAACCAGGCCGGACGTGCGCCCAAAACGGGCTGGTTCCACAGGGTTGATCTCCACCCCACTTTTTCGGAGGTTTACGTTCCATGCTTCCGTCATCTCATCCCGCGCATGAATCCTCCGCCCGACGCCAGCAGCCGCCAACGTTTTTGCCCCATTTGTCAAACCTATGCCGCTGACTTTGCTCCCTTCGGTGTTGTTCCCCGCCCCAATGCTCGTTGCAGGACCTGTTTCTCAGCCGAACGCCATCGGTTTGCCTGGCTGTACTTCCAGCGCTACACCGACCTGTTTGATACGCCTCCGAAACGCATGCTGGATGTAGGTCCTGAACAAGGTCTGATCCCCTTTTTTAAAGAAAAACTTGGCGCGGGGTATATCTCGGCAGACTTAGAAAGGTCCTCGGCAGATGTGCAATGCGACGTCACTGCCATACCCTTTCCCAATGCCTTTTTTGACGCCGTTTATTGCAGCCATGTGCTGGAACATGTGGCAGATGACCGCCAGGCGTTGCGGGAGATCCGGCGGGTGCTTAAACCTCATGGGTGGGCACTCCTCATGGTTCCTATCACTGCCGATGTCACATTTGAAGACCCGTCCGTCATCGACCCAACGGAGCGGCTACGGCTTTTCGGTCAAGAGGACCATGTGCGGCGCTATGGGCCTGACTTTGTAGACCGGGTTCAGGAGGCAAACTTTGCGGTTTCGGTTTTTGAAGTGGAAGATCTTTTAGAACCCGACGAGATTGAACGCATGGCGCTGACGTGGGCAGCCGGGGCGATTTATTACTGCACCCATCCACCTCATTCTAAAGTTCAACCCTAATTCCCCTTTCGGTTCTTCCACAAGGCGTGTACCTTGTGCGTCCCCTCTACACCAAGCTACTTGCCGTAATGCGTTTTTTCGTTGCGGTTGTACCCTTCTTGTTGTGCATGATCAGCGTGAGCCCAGCTCATGCCCAGGTTGCATGGAAACTGGAGCGGGGTCCCTCGTCGGTCTCGTTTCGTGTTTCCCACTTTTATTTTACCCACATCGAAGGGCAGTTTAAATCGTTCCGAGGCACGGTGGTGGCTCCCAACGAGCATTCCTTTGCCAACGCCGATGTCAACGTCGTTATCCCCGTGAGCAGTGTGTATACCGGCATCCGCGAGCGCGACAACAACCTGCAGGACGAACCGTTCTTTTGGGCCGATCAACACCCGGAAATGCGGTTTTCTAGCACTGCCTTTGAACAACACAGCGACAGCACCTACACCTTGATGGGCGACCTCACCATTCGGGGTATCACCCACCCGATCACCTTGGATGTGGCCTACCGCGGCCTACAAACATCCACCGATGGCATGACCCATGCCTTTTTCAATGCGACGGGTACCCTGAACCGTTATGACTACGGCATGCAATGGAACACCGTTGCCGAAGCAGGAGGCTTTGTGGTGGGCGAAGAGGTGGAAATTGAACTCACGGTGGCGCTAGCAGCAAAGCTGACCGACCTGGCTACCTCAGTGGAATAGGTGTGACGTGGACATGTGGGAGCGCGGGGATGCTGTGGTTCTGTCGCATCGGCTAATCCACTTCCGTGTCTTGAATCCTATCGCACCCGTTCGATTCTCACCTTCGCCCTATCAACGCCGTGCCAACCCTCGCCGAACTAAAGACCTACCTCGAATCCCTCGTCACCTACTACGAGCAGCCAGACTTTATTCACAAGGACCCCCTCTCTCTCCCGCATGGCTTTGACGACCCGCACGATCAGGAGGTGATTGGGCTTTATGCGGCCCTGCTGGCCTGGGGACGCCGTGCCACGGTGCTCAACAAAATGGCCGACCTGTGCGAGCGGATGCAATACCGTCCCTATGCCTTTGTTCGTCACTTTGATGTCACCCGCGATGCGCCTGCGCTGGACGGTTTTAAACACCGTACCTTTCAACCCATCGACGCGGTGTGGTTCACCGCCAACCTGGGCGCTCTGCTGCGTGAACACCATTCCGTCGAGCGGCTGTTTGCACGGCACATGCAGCCAACAGACACCCACGTAGGCGCTGCCATTCAGGGCTTCAGCGAAGCGATGCTAGACCAACCCGGAACGCCGCAGCGGCTGCGCAAACACCTGGCCCG
>JAUIDY010000049.1 GCA_030428385.1 Rhodothermia bacterium
CGTTCGGGCAAATTCCGTGTGGTGCTTGGCCCCTTATCCTTCCGAATGTACCGTTCTTTTTTGCCGGGTCATCCACGTGCTCGGCTTTTACACTACCTGATCCGGCTTTATGCCCCCGATTACCTCGATTTTGATGTTGAGCTTCAACTGGATACCTCCCAGATACCGCCCGTTCGCTTGGGAAATAGCGATGTGCAACTCGGCTTAACGACCTGGCTAGGGCGGCCAGAACATGCCATCACAAAGCAACAGGTTCAGTACGAGTGAGCCCCCTGTAAGAAAGCTGGTCGATGTGATTAAAAAATACTTGCACCCTGCCTTTTTTCACGATACGTTCCAAGATCCCATTCTCGCTAACAGCACCGCGCCATGATAACAAAAGACCTCAAAAAACTACTCCAGAAACTCAACGACCACACCACCCGCGCGTTGGAGGCATCAGCAGGATTTAGCATCACCCGTAGCCATTATGAGGTGACGACCGAGCATCTGCTACTGAAACTGATGGAAGATGGATCGGGAGACCTGACACGGATCCTACGCCATTTTGAAGTAAATACGGGCGACTTGTGGGAAGCCCTGTTGCAATATTTGGAAAGCTTCAAAACGGGCAACACGGGGAGGCCGTCGTTCTCTCCGCTCATGTTACAACTCGTGGAGTCTGCCTGGGTGGTGTCTTCGGTGCACCATGGCGCTTTTGAGATTCGATCGGGTGCTTTGCTGGAAGCGCTCCTGGAAAGCGAGGCGTTTCAGGCCGCGCCTTACATGACCCACTTCGAACCGATCAGCCGCGACGAATTGCGCGGCAGCTTTTACCAGATCGTATCGGGCTCCTCCGAAGACAGTGTGTCGCGCCGTCCCGGTGCTGCACCGCCTTCTCTGGACGGGCAGCCCCGCGAAGGACAGACGGCCCTGGATCTCTATACCACTGATGTGACGGGCAACGCCCGGGAAGGTAAAATTGACCCCGTATCGGGGCGTGATGAAGAGATCCGCCAGATTATTGACATCTTGAGCCGCCGTCGGAAAAACAACCCGATCCTCGTTGGTGAGCCTGGGGTAGGGAAGACCGCCGTGGTAGAAGGGATGGCGCTGCGGATCGCAGAAGGTGATGTACCGGACAGCCTTAAGGAAGTCGAAATTCGCGGGCTTGACCTGGGGTTGTTGCAGGCCGGGGCCGGGATGAAAGGTCAGTTTGAGCAGCGCCTCAAGTCGGTGATCCAGGAAGTGCGCGAAGCTGCCAAGCCGATCATCATGTTTATCGATGAGGCACATACGCTAATTGGTGCTGGCGGAGCTGCGGGAACCAGCGATGCTGCCAACTTGCTGAAGCCGGCCCTCGCGCGCGGTGAGCTACGCACCATTGCTGCCACCACCTGGTCGGAATACAAAAAGTATATCGAAAAAGACCCCGCTCTGGAACGCCGATTCCAACTGGTGAAGATCGACCAGCCGTCGGTGGACAATGCCATCACCATGCTGCGTGGGATCAAAAAGAAATACGAAGAGCACCACAAGCTGCCCATTTCGGATGCCGCTGTTGAAGCTGCCGTCAAACTCTCCGCCCGTTTTGTGGCAGGGCGTCAGCTTCCTGATAAAGCCGTTGACCTTCTCGACACGGCCACGGCGCGGGTAAAAATGGCCCGGAGCGCCAAGCCTGCCGCCATTGATGATACCGAGCGCAGCCTGTATTACCTTGGCGTCGAAATGCGGGCCATCGAAAAAGACCTGAAGTCGGGCATCCGGCACGACGTGGAAACCCTGGAAGAATTGCAGGCCGAAAAGGAAGTCTTAGAGGCGGCGCTTGAAGGCTTGCAGGAGCGATGGAAAGTAGAGCAAGAATTGGTGCACCAAATCGCAGGTTTGCGCGATGAGTTAGCCTTCGCAGATGGAGACACCAGCAGCACCATTGCGGAGATTCGGGAGTTGCAAAAGGAACTGGAAGCGTTGCAAGTGGAGGATGCTCTGGTCCACGCCGAGGTAAATGCCGAAGTGATTGCTGAAGTGGTGGCCGATTGGACGGGCATCCCGGCAGGGAGCATGGAGAAAGATGAAGCCACACGTCTGTTGGAGCTTGAAGGTCGACTAAGAGAGGGCATCATCGGGCAGGACGAGGCGATTGAACTCGCTTCCGAGACGATCCGCACCGCCAAGGCTGGGATGAAAAACCCGGAGGCTCCCATCGCTGTCTTCTTGTTCGTCGGGCCTAGCGGGGTAGGTAAAACCGAATTGTCGCGCATCTTGGCAGATGAGGTCTTCGGCGGGGAGAAATTCCTGACAACGATCAACATGAGCGAGTATCAGGAGTCGCACACCGTCTCGCAACTCAAAGGCTCGCCTCCGGGATACGTGGGGTATGGCGAAGGGGGGATTCTGACGGAAGCTGTGCGCCGTATGCCGTATTCGGTGGTGCTTCTGGATGAGGTGGAAAAAGCGCATCGCGATGTGATGAACCTGTTCTATCAGGTGTTTGACAAAGGGTTTATGCGTGATGGGGAAGGGCGGGAGATCGACTTTAAAAACACCGTCATCATCATGACGAGCAACCTCGCGTCGGACATCATCTCCTATGTCGTGACGGAGGATGACCGCCCGCATCCGGATCAGATTCGAGATTCTATCCACAAAACCTTGGCCGAGCATTTCCAGCCCGCGCTGCTGGGTCGGATGAAGGTGGTGCCTTTCTATCCTTTGATGAAAGATCCCATGAAAGGGATCGTCAAGCTGAAGCTGAACAAAATAGGAAAGCGGCTGCACGATTCGCACAAGATGAAATTTGCGTACGACCCCGAGGTCGTCGAGCGCATTGCTGAGCGGTGCACCCAGGTGGACACCGGCGCACGCAACATCGATTTTATCATGGACAAAAACGTGCTTCCGGAGGCCTCCAAGGCGTTGATTGCGCGTATGACCGGAGATGAAATGCCGGAGAAGCTAACCCTCGGCATTGACGCGTTGGGCAACTTCACCTACACCTTTGATGACGAGGCACCCATCGCACCTGCCAGCGGTGACGGCGTGGTAGCAAGTGCTCCCGAATCGGAGCTCCTGCCTGAGCCTGAGCCTGCGCCTGAAGAACCACCTTCCATGGCCGAAGACCGCCCAGAAGACGAAAGCTAAACGCACGAGCAAGCACCTTCTGGAGGTCCGAACAGGATAGGGGCCCCATACCATCAGCGTTTCATCGACAGGACGCTTCGGCGTGCTGTCGATGGGGTGGAGAGGACAAAAGAGGGGTGCAGCCCAAATGTGCCCCGTCTTTTGTCGCAGTTGAAACTAACGGAAGGGGCAGGCCATGTGCCAAGAAACGATCATCTGCCGCATACAGAGATAGCCTGTTCGCAGCGCCTTCGAAACGAATCAAGAAACTGATGATAAAGCCCGATCCATCGCTTGCCCGCTATCTCTTTGAGGCATCCAATCTGGACCCAGAAGCCTTCCATGTGGTCAACTTCAAAGGTGAAGAGGAGATTTCTCGCCTCTATTTCTTTGAAATCGACCTGATCTCCGAAGACCCGGGGCTCGACTTTAGTTCCATCATCAACCATCCAGCCACCCTGAAGATGAATCGGGACGGGGAGTTTCTTCCCACCGGCGGGATAATTATTGATTTTGAACAAGCCGGGCGCAACCTCGACTACGAATACACCCAGTACCGGGCCGTCCTGGCTCCACGTCTCTGGCGGCTCACCCTTAATTACCAGAGCCGCATCTTCCAGAACAAGTCGGTCACCGATATTATCAAGGATGTGCTGGACCTGTCTGGTTTCTCAGGGTCTGACTACAAGTTCGATCTCGAAGGGACCTATGACCCCAGCGAATACATCGCCCAGTACCAGGAGACCGACTTGAACTTCATCTGCCGGTTGATGGAGCACGAAGGCATCTCGTTTTTCTTCGAACACAGCGAAACAAAAGAGACGCTGGTGATGACGGACAAACAGGATGCATTTACGCTCATGGGGGGCAAGACGGAGGTGCCGTATATGTACCGGCACCGAAAGGTGACGGGGGAAATCATCAACCAGTTGGTGTGTCGCGAAAAGCTCGTCCCCGGTACGTTTGTCCTCAATGACTACAACTACCGCACGCCCAACACCGACCTGAAGGTGGAGTCGCAGATCAACAGCGATATGCCGGGCTTCACGTACCTCTACGGCCAGCATTACAAAGACCCAGGTGCGGGGCAGCGGTTGGTGCGGGTACGGAACGAGGAAGCGGAGAGCACGCGGAAAGTGTTACACGGGGAGGGCGACTGTTCCGCGTTTCGGGCTGGTTCGCGCTTCGGGTTGGTGGAGCATTATCGCAGCGACCTGAATGAAGAATATCTGCTCACCCGCATCGAGCACCATGGCATCCACAAACATGTCATGGATGCGGCGGGAATGAAGGAAGAGGATGAGGACATTAAGCCGTACACCAACTCCTTCGTGTGTATTCCAGCGGGGACACGCTACCGACCTCCCCGTATCACCCCCGTTCCTAAGATCCATGGGATCATGACAGGAACGGTGGTGGGCGACAGCGACTACGCCGCGCTGGATGAATTCGGGCGGTACCGGGCCAACATTCACTTTGACCTCGACAAAACCGGTTCGCGGCAGATTCGGACCTCCCAGCCTTATACTGGGAAGGACGATGCGGGCTTTCACCTGCCTACCCACCCCGGCACAGAGATGGTTTGGTCAGCCATAGACGGTGACCCTGACCGCCCGTTTGCCATTGCCAGTGGACCCAATCCAAACAATCCGACCACCGTTGCGGAAGAGAATAATTCCCAGCACATCTACCGCACCACCTCCAAAAACCTCTATTTCATTGAGGACCGGCAGGGGATTGAACGCATCACGTTCCACACCCCGAAACACAATTCGTTGATCTCCCTCGGGGCCAAGTTTGCCAGCAACGAAGGCATCACGGCCACGACAGAGGAAAAGGTGATTGTTCATGGCGGAAAAGGCATCGGGATGCACGCGCCTGCCGATGGATTTGTGCTCTCGGCGTGGCCGGAGTATGGCGCGGGGGGTATTGCCAAGCAACTCGCAGGCGTCATGCCCTTGTTGACCATGATTGTCAGCACGGCCACAGGAAAGTTTATTGATGCGGCGGAGAGCCCTTTTGGGAAGATCCTTGAGTTCGTTAAGAAAGTGAACGACATCTATAGCAAGGTGGGCGTGGCGGTAAAGACAGACAAGTGGCTGCGCGAAAACCTTGCCGACAACGAAGCGGAGAAGGCGGATGCGATTACCAAGTTTTTTGATAAGCTCAGCACGCCGGGGATGTTTATCACTGCGCAGGGCGGCATCGACTTTGTGAACGTCGAGGGGTACACCATCACCACGGGCGGTGGCTACAGCCTGATGACACCGGGTGAGGTGAAAATCACCGCAGCGGACGAAATAGGCATCTCAACGGGGGCAAACCTTTCGATGTTTGCCCGCCACGGCCATGTGCAAATGGTTTCCGACAGTAAGGACATTTTGGCGAAGGCGGTTGACGGGAACGTAGTGCATCGCGCCAAAAAAGGCATCGTGTCTTCGGCAGGTGGTCCCATTTTCCTCAAAGCAGGCGATGTCACCGACGATCTGAAACGCAAGACGTTGGGGAGTCTCGGGAAAGACATCCTTGGAAAGTTTAAAAAGAAAGACACCGACGAGGAGAAGGAATACATTCTGCCACCGACCGATCAAGATGCCCGGATCCAGCTCAACGCCAAGGATGGGGTGTTTATCAATGGTGAACAAGGCCCGGTGATTATTCAGTCGGATGACAAAGAAGTGGCCATCGCAGGGCTTAAAACCGCCATTGCTGGGGAGAACGGCGTCGAGATCTACGATGACAAGAAGCAGATTGAATTGAAGGTCGGGCAGGCGAGTATTTTGATGAAGAAGGACGGCACCATTGAAATCAAAGGCACCAAAATTCTCATCGATGCAAAGATGAAGGTAGATATTAAAGGCAAGATGATTACGTCGGAAGCCGACATCAGCAATACGGTGAAAGGCGGTCTAGTCACTTTAGAAGCCAGCGGTTTGAATACCATCAAAGGGAGCCTCGTAAAAATTAACTAGCGCTATGCCATTTCCTTCAACGACCATCACCTCTGCCGCCATGCACGGACCTCCCACGATGGGGGTCGGGTGCCCTACGGTCTTAATCGGCAACAAACCGGCTTGGCGTGTTACCGATACCCATACCTGTTCTATTCCAAATGCACCCCCACCAGCTGGCCCAGGAACGCCGCATGGTCCCGGCATCACGTCCCCTCCGGGATGTATCACCGTCATGGTGGGAGGTCCTCCGCTTACGAGTAATTTTGATCAGATAATGGAGCCGGGGGCCGTCGTGCCGCCATTAACGGTGGATATGATCATGATGGGATTCCCCACGGTCCTCTCCCCATAGCCGCTCTCTGAATCGAGTAATTAGCAACCTGTATGTCCCTACGCATTGATGTAGCTACTGGCGAAGCCGTCCTGCGCGAAGTAGACCTTCGGTTGCCTGGCTATATCCCGCTTGAACTGGCCCGGGTGTATCGAAGCGGTTATCCACCGGGCGGGATGTTGGGACATGGTTGGCGGTTTAACCTCGACATTGCGCTACACCTCGACAGGGAGGTCTGGAGTCTGCAGTACGGGTCAGGGAAAGTCGTACGGTTTAAGCCTGTGCAGGTGGGCGTTCAGGTTACACAAGCCGAACTGGGCATGGTGTTGCAGCATCACCCCAATGAATACGTGGTGTACGCCTCCCCGTTGGTGCAGATGGTGTTCCCCAAACGCTACGCTCAACGAGGAATCGTTCCGTTGGGACAGCTCGAAGACCTCGGGGGCAACAAGATCCAGTTTTTCTACCAGGGCAACCGCTTGATGCATCTTGTTGATACGGTAGGTCGGGAGATCAAGTTGTTATATACCGGGGCCAACATTGGTGGTATTCAGCTTCGAGGTCCAGACCGGAGCCAGCCCCCACTTACCCAGCGGGCTTTTCGGTATGATGGACGTGGGGATTTGATTGAAGTGCAGGATGCAGTCGGAAGGCGCAAGCAATACCAGTATCGCGACCATCTGTTGGTAGCGGCTGTGAACCCTATGGGGGGGACCGAGTGCGTTCAGTATGGGGAAGACAAACGTTGTCACACCCGGTGGGACACGAATGGCGGAAAGGTGCGCCAATTTGCATATGATGATGGCAGGCAGGCCGTCCATGTGATGGACTCGGAAGGTAGGCGGACGGTCTATATCTGTATGATGAATGGTCAGGTGCTTTCTCGCACCACGCCAAACGGGTTCACCCAGCATTTTTATTATAACGAGGCGCAGCAACCTCTTGGGTATACAGATTTGGTGGGCAACATCGCCATGTTCGTTCACGCAGACGAAAAAGGTAGCTTCACACGGATTCAGAGCGACACGTTTACCAAAGCCGAGCTTGATGAACGGGGGCTGGCAACCACATGGATGGATGCGCGCGGGATCGTTTATCACCTCACCTATGATGCCCAGGGACGGTTGTTCACGCAGGCTGTCACGGACGAAACCACGTGGCGCTATGAGCGGGATAGCCGAGGACGCATAACGGCACTGCATACGCCCGAAGAGCGGCGCATCCGGTTCCGCAGTGAGGAAGGGGCATTGGTGATCGAAGATGAACTGGGATTATGTTTGCGCGAGCGGTACGATCTGATGGGGCGCACGGTAGAGCGTCATGATGCCCTGGGACGCCAGCAACAATGGCAATATGACGGCGAGGGGCGATTGCTACGGTATGGTGTTGTAGGAGGCTTTCATCTAATCTGCAACTACAACCCGGGAGGGCAGCTTACCTCCGTCCAAGATGCCGAAGGGAGAAAGGCCACGCTTCAATATGATGCCCACGGTAGGCTACAGGCATCCAAGGACGAGGAGGGGCACAGTTGGCGGTATGGGTATGATCGCGAAGGGAAGGTGACCCAGATCCAGGATCAACGGGGAGGCATGGCTTCACTCACCTACGATGCCGAAGGCCACCTGCTACACGTGGAGGGTTGGAATGGACAGGGGGCCCGATTTGCTCGTTCAGGTGAAGAAACGGTCGTCACCGTGGATGACCAGGGTTTAAAACAGGAATGGCATTACGGAGGGTTAGGTGCGCCTCTCACGCAGCAGACTGGCGAGCAAGAAGGGCCGCACTTCATTTTTGATAACCAGGGCAGCTTGGCAGAAGCCAGTCTCCCAGGAGCAACCTGGACCTGGGCCTATGATGAGCAGGGCAACCTGGCATCCTTGCAACGAAACGATGTGATGCTGTCTTTTTCCTTCACCCGCGACGGACAGCTTGCGGCCGTAATGGATGAGGCAGGAAATGGAGTTCAACTATTATACGACCCCCGTGGAAGGGTGCAGGAAGTCCTAGAAGAAAACAATGGCACCAGCACGGCACGCCATCGTCTTCGATACGACGAAGGAAATCGGTTGAAGGTGTTGACCCTTGACAGTTCTGCGTTTCTTACCATTCGGTATGATATGCTGGACCGCGTGACCGAACGGAGCCTTTTTTCCCCGGAACGGACACGGCAAGATCACAAACGTGGGACGAGTCGCGAACTGGAAACCCCCTGGCGAGATCAACTGACCGTCTCAGAAGGTGAAAGTCGGCTTGTCTTGTTGCAAAATGTCTATGGGTTGGTGTTAGTAATTGAATTAGCGGGCATCCGGATCCCTGTGTGGAGTCAGTATTGGCTGCTTGCCCCACCCCCGTTGGCATGGGAACGTGAAGTTGAAATCAGTTGTCTGCGCGGAGAAGACGGATTGTTAAAATGGGGAGGACAGCCTGCCTTGTTAGAGATGCCGGCTCGGTGTCATGCGTTCGCTGGGGCAGCGTGGCCTGCTTTTGCCGGAGATCTGCCGTCCGTCGACGTATTATCTCGCTACCTCCCCGTGCTGCCCAATCCGATGTTGTCTCGGGCCGATTATGACCCACAATTTCCCGGCCTGGTACCTGGAATTGAGGAAGGAGAACAAGTGACCCTCCCCTCCATGTCAGATGATTGCATAACGGGAACGCACGAAGCAGGTCGACCTTCCAGCGTATCGAGAAAAGGTTTTTCGGGGATCGATTGGTTATGCCCTTCCCTTGCGGTACCGAATGAGGCGGCGCGTAATGGCTCCGGCTTACTCCGGTTGTTGAAAAATCTCAATGCGATGTCGATGAGCCATGCAGGTTGAAGGCAGTCACATATCAAATCTGTGGATGCCGGGTGTACGGCTGAAAGGGAAAGACCTGCGGTTCCAAACCTACGTGGACATCGAAGGCGAACGGGCCGATCTCAGTGATGCCCAGTTGGACGAAACCATCTTTGAGGGCGCCCAGCTTTCCAACGCCATCTTCCGAGGCGCTCGGCTAAACGACGGACGTTTCAAAACGTCCATTCTCACCGGGGCTGATTTTTCCCGGGCGCATTTACAGGGGGTTGTCTTTGAACAGTGCCTCCTGGATCAGGTGACGTTTCAGCAAGCGCAACTCCAGAATGCCCAATTAATTGAATGTGTGGTCACGAAGGCCGATTTCAGGAACAGTCAACTAGATAACATCCAGCTAAAGAAATCGCTGTTGGACGAAACCAACTTCTCAGGATGCACCCTGAAAGAGGCAGATTGCACAGAAAGTGTCTTTCAACGCGCCACACTTGTCCGCACACGCTTCGAAGGGACCAAGCTTTTGCGAGCTTCTCTGTATCAGGCACAGCTTATTGAAGCTCACTTCACCAAAAGTGTACTTTCCGGGGCAATCCTCGAAGAGGCTCTCCTTTCAGGGGCCGTATTCAATGATTCCATCTGCGTCACAACGTATGCGCGTCGCGCTGACCTTTCAAATTGTAAAATGGCGGGAGTGAAAGCGTCCGGCTCTTCCTTCGAACGCGCAACCCTAAAAGGAGGGCGTTTTATTGATGTTGTGGCTGACTATGCTGTTTTTGAATATGCCGATCTGAGAGAGGTGCAAATTACCAGTTCAGTCTTTGACATGGCAAATTTTGTCGGGGCCGACCTTTCAAACTCACAACTGGTTAAGAGCAGCCTTTATGGGGCCGACTTTTTCCTGTCAGAAGTGAACACGCTGCACCGGGCGGGATGTGATATGGAACATGCCCGGATGCCTCAGAAGGCCCACCCCAAATATGGTCCCAGCGTGCACCCTCCTCAGATTCAACCACAAGCGGTGTACCGAGAAGCGCTGGAACGGACGGAGCGGCATGCCTTGATCCAGAAGGCAATAGGAGGGGAGGGGAACTAGGCGTATGGATATTCAAAACAACACCCCCTTCGAAACAAGCCTTGCTATCGGGTTAGGTCCCAATCGCCAACCATGCGTGTCATTGGTTGTCAAGGCCACCTACACCATTCCGGCGGAGCAAGGAATGGCTCCCAAAGTCGCCGAGTCCCAGATCGAATTTTTTAAGGGCGATGAATATCACGATGGCGATGTTACGGGAAGTCTGCTTTACGAAACAGACGATATCGCCTTTAAGCCCAACGCAGATATTGTTGTTGTAGGTCACGCCAATACGCCGGGTCTTCGGCCTATGCATCAACTTGATGTGATGCTTCGTGTGGGGCGGTTGCAAAAGGTGGTTCGCGTCTTCGGGGACCGGCACTGGCTATTTCCAAGCAAAATGGTGATGGTTCCAATTATCACCGATCCAAAGCCCTTTCAAACGCTTCCCCTGCGGTATGAATATGCGTTTGGGGGGACGGACCGAAAAGCGGCCAAGTGGTTTTCAAAAAATGCCATCGGAAAAGGGTTTATTGGGAATAAAAAACCGGAATCTGTAGACGGAAAGCCGCTTCCCAATATTGAAGATCCATATCGGCTGATTTCGTCGTGGGACGATGAACCCGATCCGGCAGGTTTTGGGTTTTACAGCCGGACCTGGCAGCCCCGAATCGGGCTTGGTGGCACTGTGCAAGGAGGGGCAGAGGCTCATCCGCTATTCGGGCTAGGTTCCGATTTCAGCGTTGCGTATTTCAATGGAGCTCCCCCCGATTTACAGGTCCCAGGTTACCTAGTCGGGAATGAAGCGGTTGAAATGATGAATTTCACGCCCGATGGACCCCGCCGTTTTCCACTCCCTGGCGTGCGTCCGAGTTTGGTGCTCCGTACCTTGCAACATCCCGAAGATGAAGTTCCAGCCGAGATGCAGGAACCGCCACAGGCTCATCAACTGAAGCCGAACCTGGATACCCTGGTGCTTTTGCCAGACGAAGGTGTTTTTTATATGGTATGGCGAGGCATTCATCCGATAGGAGAAATCCCCGATGAAGACGCGCTAATCCATGTGTTCAAAAAAATTGTCGCAGCCGAGATATCCCTCGAAAACGTATAACGTGAGGCTTGTGCCTCATGCTCAATGTCCTTTATCACCCTGCTAAAAAATTCAAGGTCATGGAAAATAATCCCGAACGCCGGGTAGGCATGTTCGTAAGCTCCGATCCCGACGAAACCCTGATGCATACCCAGCCTGAAGGATCCACGGCACAGGAGCAGCAGGGGCAACTACCCCTTCGTTTTCTGTTTGTTGGCGACCTCGATCCGGCGGCGGCGGGTCACGAGCCTGCCACGCCCAAAGTGTGGTCGGTGGATAAAAACAGTTTTGCTGGGGTAATGGCCAATATCAACCCTCGGATAGTGCTGGACGTCCCCAATCATGTAGCGGAGTCCCCCAAGATGCTGGAGTTGAACCTCCAGTTTGACAGCCTGCGTGATTTTGAGCCCGCTGCCGTAGCGCGACAGGTACCTGCGCTCAATCAACTAATCGAGATTCGTACGTTGGTGAATCGGGTAAGCAAAGGCGACGTGGCTCTTGATCATTTCGAAAATGAGCTTCAAGCAATTGGGGTGGATGCGGCATGGGCTGCAGACTTAGCCAAAACCCTCAGTCGTCCATCGGCATCCACTCCGCCACCGGCTGCAGGTTCCAGTGGAAGTCCAACACTCGACCGCTTGCTTGGAATGATGGGTGAGGGGCCTGCCCCAAAGGAGAGAGCCCCAAAAGAGGAGGGCGGAGGGCTGTTAGATTCCTTGTTCGATGCGGTGGCAGGGGATACGCAGTCCGGTGCGCAGGTAGAAAAAACCGCCGCGAGCGGGCTGATGGGCAACCTGGACGGCGTCATCAGTACGCAGTTAAACGCCATCTTTTCTGCCCCTGCTTTTCAGCAATTAGAAGCGGCATGGCGCAGTGTCAAGATTCTTGTAGACCGCCTCGACTTCCGGGAAGCCATCTTGCTGGAAGTGGTCCCGGCAGGACGCCAAAACCTTGCCGAGGTCCTGTATTATCAGGTTTTGCTTCCCGAGCATAGCGAGGACAATCCCAAAATGCCACTTTCAGCCGTACTGATTGGGGAGACGTTCGGTAATACGGCCGAGGATTTCGAACTGCTCAATGAGTTGGCGGAGACAGGAGCCAGTTTGCAGACGCCCGTTATTGCAGGGGTCAATCCTTCCTTTTTTGGATCCGCAACGGCAAAAAAATTCAGCAGGCTGCCGGTGTTGTGGCAACTGCTGGAAGGTCCGGAATACATTGAATGGCACAAGCTGCGGGATCGAGAAGAAGCCAGTTTCCTTACCCTTGCGGTTCCACCCTTTTTGTTACGTCCATCGTACGGCGAATCACATCCTGCCAAAGGCGTCGGGTTTGAAGAGGATGGACAGTCGTGGGGAAGTGGTGCCCTTGCCGTGGCAATCTTAATGGCTGATAGCTTTGTCAGCACCGGCTGGCCTACGCACCTGACGGGGGGCGGCCCTCGCACCATCACCAATCTCCCCATCTGGAAGGCAGGGCATGGGCACACGCCCTTGACGGCATTGCTCTCCAGCGATGCGCAGCGCGATCTGTCGAAGGCTGGATTTACAGTGTTGGGTGGATCCATGAACCGAGACACCATCCATATTGAACGGGCGCAGACCGTCCGCAAGCCGGAATCCCACGACGATTTGATGGCTGCAACCGAGGCCAAGCTGCATATCGGCTTGCCAAGTCAACTCTTTGTGGCCCGGTCGGCTCACTTCTTACTCATGCTCCAGCGGCTCATGGATCCCGTGGAGGACGTTGAATCTACGCGCCTCACGCTGGAGGCTGTCCTTAACAAATTCATCGCCGGATCCAACCAAACGGCATCGCTTGATGCGGTATCTGTGGAGTATGTAGACGAGGCGGGATTACCCGAGCACGAATTGTTTGCTGTCCGTCTCCGTGCACCAAAGCACATCCTGAGTCGGCCAGTGAGCCTTGTTCTGGGCATCCAATTACCAAAAGCCAGCGCCTAGGTCCGATGTACGGCCTGTCGGTAGTTAAAGTCCTCAGCGCGGGTTATACTATATTGATTCGCGCTGAGGCTGTCGAGGCAGACCCATTCAACCGATGCAACCAACCACCATCCGCGTCCGTGTCGAGATCCCAGATGGTCCGACGATTGAACGCTCCTTTAATACTTCGTTCACGCTGGGGCGTGTGCCTGAATGTGATGTTCAGGTGCAATCGGGGCTGGTGAGTCGTGTCCATGCCGAGGTGGTCTATGAACAGGGACAATGGTGGTTACACGACCGGAATAGCACAAACGGGGTTTTTCAGGAAGGGGTGCGCATCAGCCAGGCCGCCGTGGGAGAACGTGCCCTCTTTCAACTAGGCAACAACGGCCCCCTGGTACATCTTCAAGCCGAGCGTACCACGGCCCCTCCCGTGACCAGGGTGGATCCGGTTCCTGAGCCGCTGGCCGACCCTATGCAAGACCTGAGCCTGCCCCCTTTGCAAGATCTAAGTTTGCCCCCGCTCCAAGATCTGAGCCTGCCGCCGGAGGATACACCACTTGCGGCACAAGAATCTGATGGGCCGAAGCTTTCCCCTAAAGAGGCTTTTGAAGCGCGTAGACGGCAAGAGTCGTTTCACAGGCAAGGGCCGCTGCCTGAAGCAGGGTCCTTTGTTAACGCGGTAAATGCGCCCACTTCGGTTGAGTCTGATCCTACATCTTCTCCTCCTCAAAAGGATGAACGGGAGATGTCGGATGTGATCGCACATTATTTTGACCCCGAAGACGACACCCCGGCAGGAGAGCGGACGATGATGATCCGCCATGCCTACAAAACCGTTAAGAAGAAAGAGAAACGGAAATACACGGGAATTATCATCGCAGTTGGGGTTTTGTTTGTGCTTGCGGCGGCATTTGCCATCTTCAAACAGGTGCAGAGCAGCAGGCAGCAGCAATTAGCTGAAGAGATTTTTACCCAGATGAAACAACAAGACCTTCGCACTGCGCAGGTGCTGCAGGTCATCTTGGGTCGTGAGGATGCAGGCGACGCAGAACTGCAGGCCCTGGTGGAAGGGGTGCGCGAGGACAGACAGCGGCTGGCGTCTCAGTACAACGGATATGTAAAAGAACTAGGGCTCTACCGGAGACTGAGCGAAGAAGAGGAACTGATCTATCGGGTGGCGCGCATCTTTAACGAGAGTGAATTTGGGATGCCCGCTGGTTTTATCCGAGAAGTACGTCGCACCATTCGGGAGCATTGGCAGGGACCGGGTCGCGGAACGTTTATCACCGCTGTGGAACGGGCAAACGAAAATGGGTATACCCCCGTAATCGTGAAGACGATGCAAGACTATGGCTTGCCCCCCGAGTTCTTTTACCTTTCGATGCAGGAAAGTGTCTTCAACGTAGAGGCAGTAGGTCCGGCCACGCGATGGGGGATTGCAAAAGGGATGTGGCAGTTTATCCCCTCAACGGCCCAGCGATATGGTCTCCGCACCGGCCCGCGCGACAACTTGCGGGTGGTGGACGACCAGGACGACCGCCACGATTTCCGGAAAGCAACCGACGCAGCAGCACGTTATCTTCTTGATATCTACAGCACCCCGGCCCAGGCCTCAGGGCTGCTGGTGATTGCTTCCTACAACTGGGGTGAGCATCGGGTGGTGAACAAGCTGGAACGGCTGCCCGGTCCACAAACCATTCCAGAAGAAGCATTTGAAGGCATCCCCTTGGATCCCTCAGAACGAACTTACTGGCGCTTCCTAACGGAATACAGCGATCGTATGCCAGAAGAAACCAAGGACTATGTACTGAAGATTTTTGCGGCTGCTGTTATCGGGCAGAACCCTCGGTTGTTCGGCTTTGATTTTGATAATCCTTTACAACCCTATATGGAAATTCCCAGCGATTTAGTAGAATAGACTATTAAGGCCTGGATAACCCCTGTAGCTATGCTCTGGAAAACAAAAAGAAAGCGTGCCCTCCGTGTTGGTGTCGTGTCGGATGTGGGTCAGGTACGCTCCGAAAACCAAGATTCATGGGGGATTTATCCCGAGTCGCGCAATGGCGAAGAAGTGCCGAATGAGCAACTTTTCCTCGTCGCGGATGGAATGGGTGGCCATGAACATGGTCAGGAAGCCAGCCGCATGGCAGCCCGGTTCATCAGCGAATATTACTTTGCCCATGCAAACTGGGAGATTGTAGATCGACTCGATCATGCCTTTCAGGTTGCCAACAAACGCATCTGGGCACGCTCCAACGA
Source organism: Rhodothermia bacterium (assembly GCA_030428385.1). Lineage (GTDB taxonomy): Bacteria > Bacteroidota > Rhodothermia > Rhodothermales > JAAAOL01 > JAUIDY01. The sequence goes on from JAUIDY010000049.1 coordinate 15,541, forward strand.
GGGCGAAGAAAAGATGGGCACGACCTGTACGGCGCTGGCTCTTTTGGGCCGAGAATTTTACCTCGCTCATGTTGGTGATAGCCGGTGTTATCGTATCAACGAAGAGGGTATTGAGCAGGTGACGACAGATCACACCCTGGTGGAAGAGATGCGCCGAGAGGGCGTCTTAACCGAGGAAGAAGCCCTTCACCATCCCAGGCGGCACGCCCTTATGCGCGCTCTTGGAATCCGCGAGGAAACCGACATTGATATTCTTGGGCCTTTCCCCGTAAAAATGGGTGACCGCTATCTGCTCTGTTCGGATGGGCTCGCACCGGTTCAAAATGACGAACTGCATCGCCTGGTGATGGCAACCAATGTCCCGCAAGAAGCATGTGAGACGTTGGTTGCGTTGGCAAATGAGCGAGGTGGCCCCGACAACGTCACTGTCCTGGTGGTATCGTTTTGAGGGGAAGGGATCCTCGAATTGCTGATCCCGTACTGCAGGCACTGTTTCTGAGGATCCCGGTGCCGTGGCATGAGGCACCAAAACCAAAAAAGAGCCGATGATTGGTCAGGTTCTAGATGGGTATAAAATCGTAGACATCCTGGGCCGAGGAGGCATGGGCATTGTCTACAAGGCCGAAGATCAGGAACTGCGTCGCCACGTGGCACTCAAGATGATCGATCCGGCACTGGCCAAGGATGATACCTTTGTGCTACGCTTCCGACGAGAGGCACAGGCCTTGGCCCGGATCGACAGCCGCCACATCGTGGGCGTCCACGCCTTGCGTCGCACAGAGCAAGGGCTCTTTATCGTAATGGAATACGTGGATGGGGGAACGGTCGGCGATTTGATCAAGGAAGACCCGCTTTCGATGGATTCGGCCATCCCCATCATCGACCAGATGTTGCTGGCATTTGAGGCTGCGCATAGCGTTGGGATTGTTCACCGGGATATCAAGCCGGGCAATGTCATGCTAACCAGCAGCGGCACCGTGAAAGTAACCGACTTTGGACTGGCGAAGCGGTATCGCGAAGGGGAAGTCACCCAGGCTACGGTGACGCAGGGCATTGCTGGTACCTTGTATTACATGTCTCCAGAGCAGGTGCAGGGAAGCAAAGATCTTGATCATCGGAGTGACATCTTTTCGATTGGGGTAACCCTGTACCGCATGCTGGCTGGTCGGTTGCCCATCGAAAAAGGCAGTGGCGAATTCTCGGTCATGCGGGACATCGTAGAAACGGAGTGGCCGCCCCCGTCTACCTATAATCCCCGGCTTTCAAAGGCCGTTGATGCGTTTGTGATGCGCGCGTTGGTGAAAGACCCGGAGGGACGGTACCAGAGCGCCCGGGAGATGCGGGAGGCCTTAAAGCAAATACAATCAGGTGGCGAAGTGCCACACTGGGACGCCAAGTCTGATGATGACCATCCAACACCGCGTCCCAAATGGTTAGTAGCAACCCTTAGCCTGGTCGGTATTGCTCTGATCGCTACCGCGGTCGCATTGTTTGTTATCCGGGACGGAGGCGGGACGAACGGTGGAACGGACATAATAGAAACCACAGGCACCATCCGGTTAGCTGATCTGCCAGCGGACGCCGTGGTGCTTATCAACGGGCAAGCCATGCAACCGGGTGAGGCGTGGGAGACAGAGGCGGGGCCGGCCACCGTTTTGGTAGAAAAAGAAGGCTTTTTGCCCTGGACGCAGCGCGTCCAAGTGGAAGCCGGGGAAACCATTTCCTTCCTTGTAAGCCTTGAGCCCGTTGCCCAACAACTTCCCGATGATCCTGACGAAAATCCCATCGAAACCGTTACGACCACCAATCCCACACCTACCACTGGAACAATTCGCTTGCAAGGGGTGCCTGCCGGTGCCAATGTCCGCATTAATGATCAACCGGTGAATGCCGGTGCAGACATCACATGGCGAACCGGCGGTGCCACCGTAGTCGTAGAACTGGCAGGTTTTGAGCGATGGAGCCAGACCATCCAGGTTCCAGGGGGGCAACTGTACCCACTTCAAGTGAACCTGATACCCGAAGAAACAGAAAACGTCGAAGCACAAACGGTGGCTGTTACGCTCTCCCCGACATCGGGTGGCAGTGCAGTGATTGCTGGGGGTACCCCGGTTCGTAGCCGCTCGACCGTGCAGGTACCGCCGGGTCGGCATCAGGTGACGTTTCGTGATCCAACGTATGGCGAATGGACCACATCTGTGGATGTAAGCAGTGCACGCACCCTGACGGCCTATTTTGAGCGAGAAGTGCAGGTTGGGCTGGACTCGCCCGATGGTGGCTCCATGTTCGCGGCCTTGTGGATTGATGGGGAAAGTGCCGGGACGGCACCCGCAGTTCTTACCCTAGGGCGCGGCATCCATACAATCAATATCACCAAGGCGGATTACGAAGTGTTGGACCCTCAGCAACAGATCCAGATTGATCCGTCGCTCCAAAAACCGGAGCCCTTGCGTGTTGTGTTCCGAATGCAGCGCCAGTAACGCATTACTCAGTAGTGAAGCGCGTTGGAACGATTCTCGCTCTTTGCTGCTTGTACGAATTCACCTCCACCAACGCCAGAGGGCTACCTCTGCTAGGACGATGAAAATAAACGCTGGTACCCGCCACCTGACCCTCACCCTTTCGCTGGTGTTTTGCCTCGTTTGGAATGCCGCTGCCCAGGATGCCCGTTTTCAGCAAGGGCAACAAGCCTATAGCAGCGCGGACTTCGAAGGAGCCATTCAGCATTTTATCGCTGTTTCTGCCGATACGTCTGCGCCGCTCGAATTACGCGAGGAGGCGCTTAAATATCTCGGACGTGTCTACATTGCAAAAAACGCCCTTGAAGAAGCGCGCAACGTCGTGACACAACTCCTCGATCTGGAGCCGCCCCTCGTAGAACTTGACCCTGAAGTGGAGCCGCCGCCACTCATGAAGATCTACTACGAGGTCCGCAAGGAGTATGAAGGAAACTACAACGTGCAGCAAGCCGACCCGGGTATCCAGACGCTTGCTGTGATGGACTTCACGAACAACTCCATTGACGATCATGAGCGGTTCGACCCAATGCGTCAAGGCTTTGCCTCGATGATGATCAATACCCTGGGTGGAGCAACCGACCTGAAAGTGGTAGAGCGCGAACGTTTGCAGTGGTTGCTAGGTGAACTTGATTTGCAGCGCAGCGACTATGTAGATCAGGCATCTGCTGTGAGGGCCGGTAATCTTCTGGGGGCCCATGTTGTGCTCTTTGGGGCCTATACCGTTCATCGGAAACAGATCCAACTAAGTGCCCGGCTGGTGAAAGTAGAAACAGGGGAAATCCTGTTGGCTGAGCAGGTGCTGGGAGACCGGGATGATTTCTTCGAACATGTAGAAAAGCTAAGCCTCGAGGTGGCCCGTTCCATCAACAGTTCGTTAGAAGAGACAACCGTGGGCGCACGTACCGAGACCCGTTCCCTAGACGCACAAATCTCTTACTCGGAAGGGCTGGGTGAACTCGATAAAGGAAACTATCACGCGGCCTACGAGAAATTCCAGGAAGCGTTGGATTATGATCCAAATTTCGAACGGGCTCGAACAAAAGCTGACAGCCTCCAGCCAATGCTTGCGCAAGCAGTTATCGATGGCTGATTGACACATCAATTCCTTGGGGGCGCACCACATCATTGCTTTTGGTGCGCCCCTTTGCGAAGTAGCATCTCCCTCTAAAAAGACGTACCATACACAAGGTGTGTGGGCGTGTAGCAAACGGGTCCTTCTTCATCTCACCTCGCCGATCATGCATTTGGATCGATACCAAGGTTTATTGAGATGGTTAGCGTTGTTAATGGTCTTGCTCGTATTGGGAGGACCGCTCCAACGTGTTTACGGGCAAAATTCGGGTAGTCCTTCGGCCGACGCGTTGAATAAATCGTTCGGGGTGACCGCGCAAGGGTGTACCTTTGGTGAGTTTGCAGCCGATTGTGACTTTGGCAACGTAGCTCAAGGGTCTTTCTCAGGGCAAGGCATTCGATGGACAGCAGACGAAGGTAATCTAGAGCCCATCAATGTGTCCTTAATTGATGTCGTGGAGGGAGGGGCAGATTTTCGGGTCGACCATCCAGGAGGCGTCATTCTCGATCCAGGGGAATTTTTCGATTTCTCGGTGACGTTTGGTCCAACCATGGCAGGATTTCAGGATGGGCGGGTAGAAATAGTCACGCGGGATATTGATACCGATGACGTCATTCAGGTTTATGATGTGAATCTGATGGGAGTAGGCATCGGGGAGCAGCCTGTTTACGACTTCGGGGATGTTTCGGTGGGTGGAGAGGCTTCGCTAGAAGGGGTCTTTATCGTACCTCCTGGCTTCCCATTTGGATACGGATCCATCACAGATATCTCAATCCTGGGAGGAGGGAGCGTCTTCACGGAGGATTTCATCGGTCCGGAGTTGCTGCAGCCTGGGATAGATGTTCTTTATGATGTCATTTTCTCTCCCTTGACGCTCGGGTTGGCGCAAGCTGAATTACTGGTAGAACTCAGGCGGAATGATACCAATGCGATCGCATTTGTCCAACGCATTGCCCTCGTCGGAAACGGTATTCCTCCTGCTCCCAACATTGTCGTTGATCCTCTGTCTCTCGACTTTGATGAACAAGCGGTTGGGGAACTTGTCACGCTCCCACTGACCATCACCAACACGGGGACCTTAGATTTAATCTTGACCTCGTTTGATGTGACAGGGACGTACGCGGGCGATTACACGGCACCGACCGGCCTGAATGGAACCGTGCTACTTCCAGGCGGATCGGTGGTGGCCGACATTGGATTTCAACCAAACGGGATCGGATTACGCGATGCGCAGCTATTAATTAGCAGCAATGATCCAGATACACCCGCCCTTCCGGTTCCGCTTATGGGACAGGGGGTACAATCGATGCCTTTGCTTGAGGTGTCGCCGTCAAGTATCAACTTTGGCAATGTTCGGATTGGCAACACCTTACAGCAAGATATTATGGTTGCCAATGAAGGGAACGGTATCTTGAATGTGAGTTCGATTCAGGTGCAAGGATCGGCCAGTACCGATTTTGAAGTAAGCAGTTCGATGCTCGCACTGGCTCCAGGTGAAAACGAAATCATTCAGGTTACGTTTGATCCTCAGGCTCGGGGTATGCGTGAGGCGCAGGTTGCCTTTACGAGTAATGGCGGAAATGCAACCGTTGATGTGACGGGGCAAGGCGTAGCGCCTCAGCTCGTCGCTCCCACGTCGGTAACCCTCCCCTCTACGCCCGTTGGTGAGTCTTCCATGGCTTCCTTTGACCTTTCTAACACGGGCAATGCCTCGCTGCGCGTGACAAGTCTTACCCTTGGCCAGCCGAATGGACCATTCCAAATTACACGTGGTGGGACGGTGCCTTTGCTCACGGTGGGTAGTTTGCATTCCATTGAAATCACCTTCTCACCCACCTCAAGCGGTCAGCAAAACGATATCCTCACGATATTGTCTGATGACCCGCTCCAGCCTGAGGTCATGGTGGCGTTGAGCGGACAATCGGGTAATTCCTTCGTTGTTGATCCATCAACCATCGATTTTCAAGACGTAGAAGTAGGCTCTTCATTGAACGATGCCATAGGATTTCAAAACATTGGCACGTCTCCGATCACCATAACCCAACTGCAAACCTCCGGGGCAACATCATTCAATACAACAGCTACTTTCCCCGTTTTGGTAGACGGAGGAACAACGGCAGTTATTCCGGTCACTTTTGCTCCCACAACGCGGGGGGCAGTGGCGGCTACATGGACCCTCATTACGGATGCGGATGGGGCCACGGCTATGGTGTCACTAATGGGTACGGGCATCGCGGCTGTGGCGCAGGTCGACCAACAACAACTCGATTTTGGACTTACCACGTTGGGCACGTCAACGGAGCGTATGTTGACCATATCCAACCAAGGAGATGCGCAGCTGTTGGTTTCTTCGACGCAGATTAATGGGGCCGAAGCTGCAGCCTTTACTGTTCAAGGGGGAGATTCTTTTACCCTCGACCCCTCCCAGAGTCGGATCCTCACCCTTTCCTTCGCTCCGCTACAAGGAGACTCCTATTCCGCGACGCTCGTGATGGAAACGAACGATCCTGCGCAGCCCAATGTCAACGTCCCGTTGAGCGGGCAGGGGGCCCCCATCATAAACACGACGGCTCAGTTGGGAACGTTGGGGCAAGTTGCCTCTGTTGGGTTCACGGTCCCAAACAACTTGGTGGGTGCTGCCGGGACGCTCTTTTACCGTTTATCTGGACAAGCTGCTTTTCAGAGCATGGGGTTAAGCGCCAACGGATCGGTTTATACAGGGACCATACCGGGGAATATGGTTCAGACGCGTGGGGTGCAGTATTACGCGCAGTTTCAGACGGACGATCTTCTGGTGACTTATCCGGCCGCAGATGCCGCAACAATGCCGGCAGAAATTCGGGTACAGATACCGCAAGCCGATTCCCCGCTTTCACTGAGTCCGACGCAATACGAAATGGTCTCCGTCCCCTTTGGGATTCTTGCAGAATCAGTAGAAACGGTCCTCGGCGATGATTTTGGTCCATATGATCCGAATGTATGGCGCTTGCTCCGCTGGGACCCGATCGACGGGGCGTACACCGAGTTTCCGATGATTCGTGAGGGGAGTGAACTGGTGGATTTTCTTCCAGGACGTGGTGCTTGGCTCATCACTGCCGAAGGATTACCGTATGATATTGAAAATGGAATTTCGACCAGTGCCAGCGAACCCTATGAAATGGTGTTGCAACCTGGCTTTAACCAAATTGGCACCCCGTTCGCGTTTCCAGTTGCATGGTCGGATGTCATTTTTACTGGAGATGTCAGCCCTCCGGTTGCCTACGACGGTGCGCAGTACATCCCTGGTCAAACCATTTTACAGCCGTGGCAAGGCTATTTCGTCGAAAACGAAGAGACCATTCCTGTCACTATTGCTTTTCAGCCCATTGAGACCGTAACAAACACCTCGCTTAGCCTGGCCCAACGTTATGTGGATACCGGGGCCTTTGTCATACAGGCTCAGGCCATCACCGGTCGGGGGCGTGATACGGAGAACTTCTTGGTGCTGGAACATGAGGCAAGCAAATATGCCATCCCTCAGATGTGGCACGCGCTGCGTGAACCTCCTGCCATTGATGAGACAGTCCGATTGCACATCGTTGAAGACAATGAGGAGTTCGCTGCCTTGGTGAAGCGTTCGGAAAACGAGGGGCAGACTTGGGATCTGGAAATTACGGGAGCATTTGATCTCACACAGCGCTTTCAAAAACGTGATGTAGCCGTCTTGCTCCAAGAATTCGGAGCGCGTCCGGAAGGGTATGACCTCTGGGTGGTGGATTTGGATGAAGGGCGGATGCTGGAATCAACAGGTGGACGTTTTACCGTGACATTAGAGGAGCGACGTCCTACGCGACGCTTACGGGTCGTGCTGGGGACCGAATCGTTCGCCGGGTCCGCTACGGATGGGATCCCTATCGGCCCGACAGAATTACTGGCAAATTATCCCAATCCTTTTGAGGAGCAGACGGAAATCGCGTTTCGACTTGGTGTTGCCAATACAGTTCGTGTTGAGGTGTTCGACGTCTTAGGGCGACGGGTACGGACACTCCTGGAAGCTGATCGAGGAATTGGGCGCCACACCGTGGTCTGGGATGGAAAAGACGATGCGGGACGTACGATGGCAAGCGGTCTCTATGTTTGCCGCCTTCAGGCCGGTACCTTTACCTCCACCCGCCAACTGGTGTTGCTTCGTTAAGGTATGACCACATTCCTACATAACGTGCTTCGAAATCAGCCGAAGGCCTACCGTGCTTTCATCTCGTTGGCAATGGCAGTGCTGGTTGTGCTTTTCCTCCCCGGCTGTGCATCGATGGGGGGGGCGTCCTTTGAGGATGAGATTGATCGGTGGCGGGCCGAGTCGGTCCAGCGCCCCAACGCTGCGGAGCCATACCGAGAAATCGGCATCTTGTACCTCGGGCAAAACGACCTGATACGGGCGAACCAGAACATGGAGCAAGCCTATGCTCGGGACACCAATGATCCGAAGACCCTGTACTACCTCGGATTGATCAATGAAAAGCTGGGCAGAAAGCAAACCGCTGTCCGGCTGTTTGAGCAGTATTCCAACGCCCCCTCCAACTCCATGTATCGATCAATGATGGAAGGGCGTTATCAGTGGCTCGTACGAGAAATTGCCACCGACGAAATACGGGAGATGCTGGCTCAGGAAGAAAACCTGGGGCCAGGAAATGCTTCGCCCAATGTGGTGGCGGTGTTTCCCTTCACCTATCAGGGAGGCAATGAGCAATATGCTCCTATTGGCCGAGGTCTTGCAGAAATGACCATGGTAGACCTCTCTAAGGTACGTGGACTTATCGTCGTCGAGCGGGTGCGCTTACAAGCCTTGCTCGGAGAGTTACGGCTCGGACAAAGTGAGTATGTAGATCCAGCCACGGCTCCTCGGGTGGGGCGCTTGTTGGAAGCGGGGCGACTCATTGGGGGGGCGTACGCCGTCTCGAATGATGAACAGATCAGGGTGGATGCGACTTTGTGGGAAACACAAGCTACTGCTGCTCCCGAATTTGAAGCCCAGACAGGGGCACTACGCAATTTCTTCCAGTTCCAAAAGGTGTTGGTGTTCCAGTTGATCGACGAGATGGGCATCCAGCTTTCGCCAGAAGACCGGCAAGAAATTGAGCGAGTGCCCACCCAGAACCTGCAAGCCTTTTTGGCTTACAGCAGAGGCTTAGAACGACAGGACGCCGGGGCGTATGCCGAGGCCGCACAATTATTCCGGCAGGCCGCACAGGCGGATCCGTCCTTTGAAGAGGCCACTACTGAGGCGGAGCAAACGGAGCGCACGGCCGATGTTGCTGGTGATACCGATCTGGCTATCAATACCGGGATCCAGCGGGAATCGGCAACGGAAGTGACGGAAAACCCGGATGCTGCAGGCGGGGGCACCAACATGGATCTGCTCGGAAACAGAATTCGGACGCTGAATGGGAGTCTTGGGACAGCCATCGTTCCTAATGTTGAATCGAGGAACCCGGACAGTGAAATCGGCGCTGATCCAGAAGTTATTCCGCCGATCATGGAAGGCCTCCCTGATCCTCCTCCGCCACCGCCTTCCAACTAACCCTGACTGGCTCTTCGGTGCGTTTTTCTACGATCATAGCAGTGTCCCTGATTACCCTTCAGTATGGGTTTGGGGTGGGGTCTTCAACCGCGTACGCCCAGGAAAACAGCTTGGGTGACCGCTCAAATATTTTTCTATCTAGTCAACGGGCGCCCATCGATATTGTGTTTGGTGCGGTCTACCAAACCTATGCCGATGAAAATGGTCGGGAACTCACGCAGGGAAGTGCGCCCGTGGCTTTGTTCGTGCCGCTGGGTCAGCGGCTCGGATTCAGCACCGTGGCAAATTATGCCATAAACGTGGGTGATGACGTTGAAACCGTGCAGGGGCTCACCGATGCTCAAGTTGGACTCAGCTACTATCAACGAATTGGTGCAGGGAGCCTGGTGTTGAGCGTCGGCGTGAATGTGCCCGTAGGGGCGCGGGAGTTTACACTCGAAGAATATCAAACCGCTGTCCTTTTCGGACAGCATTTCTTCAACTTCCGGACGCCCGGGTTCGGGCAAGGATTAAACGTGTCTCCGGGCCTGACTCTTGCTTTTCCTGTTTCCGACAACGTGGTGTTTGGCCTCGGGGCGGTGTATCAAAACAGGGGAGGATATCGTCCGGTGGATGGCATGCAAGTTGACCTCGATCCGGGCGAAGAGCTTTTACTAACAGGCGGCATTGATATCGGGCTCGGGCCTGTTACCAGCCTTTCAGGGGATGTCACCTTTACCATGTTCGAACGCGACCTAATCGGCGAGCAAGAATTTTTTGAGTCGGGCGACCGCATCACCGTCACCGGGCAATTGTTAAGCCGCCCCCGACAAAATGAACTACGGCTCTTAGGACGATTCCGGAGCCAGTCGAAAAGTACCTATTTGGCGCTATCTGAAGGTACCTCTGATATCGATGCCAACATCATTCCCACGCAGATCTTACTCCGTGCCAGTTATCGACAGCGGGTTGGCCGTGTTTTTTCGATAGGGCTACTTGGACAGGCTCGGATGTATGACGAATCGGATGTGTTTGAAGCGATGACCTTGTTGGATGGAGGAGTGTTGCCCACGCTCCATTTAAGCAACGGGCTTGCCTTGGAACTGCGTTTTATTTACACCACAGGAGATATCGAAGGGTTTGAGGCTGGAGGTGGACTAGCCGTGCGGCTGTAAGAACCTGAAGCTACTCATTATCGAACGAGTAGCATGGGGCGCGTTTGGGAAGAGGCCCCCGTTTGCAATCGGTAGAAATAGGGGCCACTGGGCAGGGTGCCTGCATCGAAGACGACTTCGTGAGTGCCTGACGACCTATGAGCGTTGAGGAGGCGCTGAACAAGCCGACCCCGCACATCAATGACGTCGAGTTGAATGGGAGAAGGTTGATGCAGGGTAAACCGGATGGTGGTGGCCGTATGGAATGGATTGGGGTGGTTTTGCTCTAACGAGAACGTGATTGGTACATCGCTAGAATTTGTGGCCACGGACGAGGCCCCAGGGAGCAACCCCTCGATTGGAGCAAACGTGCCACCTAACAATGCCGTTGCTGTAGCTGCATCGAGTCCAAACCAATCGCGCAAGACCGAGGCGTAGACCTGTCTGAACTCCGATTCAAAATGCATATTGCCTTCTGCATCGAGGTCAGTCAACGAAGGTGAGGTGCCCCAGAGCCCTCCCTGTACGCCCTTGCCGAATATAAACAACGGGGCAGACGTTCCATGATCTGTGCCTGCTGAGCCATTTTCTTCTACCCGGCGTCCGAATTCAGAGAAGGTCATAACCGCGAGGTTATCTTTGATGCTTCCCTCTGGCAAGTCGTTAAAAAAAGCGTCGACGCCTTCAGCCATTTCTCGCAATAACTGCTCATGTTCGTCGAGTTGGTTGGCATGGGTGTCAAAACCAGGAAGGCTCACCATATAGATGCGGGACCCCAATCCGCCTTTAATGAGTCGAGCGACTACGCGCAAGCTCTCAGCAAGAAAGGAGTCGGGGTAATCTGCCGTATTCTCTGCATCCTGGGCGGCATCCTGGATAGCCTCTGCATAACGAAAAGCGGAGTTGGCAATGTCTCGCAGATACATCATCTCATCGCCAAAAGCCGTAGCTGGTACCCCATCCAGCCGATAAAACCGGCCTTCTTCAACCAACCGTTCAAACCGATCAAGGTCGCGGATCGACATGCCCATGTTGGTAATCGATGATTGAAACATTAGGCTCGGACCCCCAATTTGGACCGCCAGGGGCTGTTCAGGTGGGTTTTCCATAAAATTGGGCACGGCATTTTGTAAATACCGACCGACCCACCCCGTCTGAATAATTTCTTCCGAGTCACTGGCCGAAGTCCAAATATCAGTGGACCGGAAATGGGAGAGTACGGGCTGGTCATACCCAACATTTTGAACAATTGCCATCTCCCCATCTTGATACCGCCGTTCGAGCGATGCCAGGGCAGGATGTAGACCAATCTCGTCTGAGATAGGAAGGACCACGTTGGAGGAAATAGACACGTTTGGACGGGCATTGTAATACACGTCGTTCCGGTAAGGGACCAGGGTGTTGAGGCCGTCGTTGCCCCCATCCAATTGAATCAGCACCAGTATCCGGTCAGACTCTAAGGCTTCTGGATAATGGGCCAACGCGCCAAAGGCTTGTACTGACCGGCTCCCTAACCCAATAGACCCGCTGAAGGCCGCCATACCCAGCGTTGATAGAAAATCACGACGCGACCAACGGATGTGATCACAGGTATGCGCATGGCCATCTTCCAAACGGATTCCATGCCTGACAGGAGGTGAGGAAGGGGTATTATGATCGCACATGGCGGTGTGTGAGAAATGGACAAAAAAGAACGCTGGTTTCAGGAGGCCCTCCGACAGCCTCAAGTAAGCTGGAATTCTGGCAGTTGAGAGATATTCTGCAAGAAGAGAAGGGGCATCCAGTTCATATCGGGATTGTACAGGTTCCACTCGTACCAGGGAACGCCGAAGAGGAACAACTTGGCGAGGTTGCGTACGTGTGGAGGACCGTAGAGGACAAAACTTGGAATCGGGTTATTGACAAGATCCCCGGAGAAATTGCCACTTATTTCTTCGAGGTCAAGTGATTCTGGTGGAATGGAAAACAGATGCTCCACGAGCCGGGTTGGCAGGCGGAAAGCGGCATGTGGATCCGCAGGATCGTGCAATTTTTCAGCAAGGGACACGAAGGGGAGCGCTTCTGCGTACTCCTCTGCTCCCCATGTCATCCACCCGACGGTATCAAAGCGGTCGGGTAGGGTTTTAGTAGTCACCCAATTGCGGTGCTGCTGCCAACCATTCACATTCGGTGGATTGAGGATATATTGGTCAAGCAAAAAACTGCTGTACAACGTAATGATTCGCCGCCCCTGTGTAGGAGGACCCTCCATCTCTATTAAATAGCCCAGCATCAATTCGGTCGGGCTTTTGATTCGGGCACCAAGAATAGCCTCGTCGAAAAAGTGGGCGCTTTTTAGGAGGGTGCGAAGGACCGGCGCAATCTCAAAATCATGGTCGATGAAAACCTGGGCAAGTGCATCAATGAGGTCGGAGGGCGGGGTTACGTACACAAATTCGCGGTACAATTTTTCGCAGATAAACGATGCAATCTCCTGGGCGCGTGATTCAAAAATGATGTCAATCACATCGTCGTATCCGAAGGTGCCCCGATGGCCGAGGAATTCTTTAAAACCGGTATCATGGCGGTGGGGGAGGAACATGCTTTCCCACGTATCCGCTCGGACGACCCACCCCGTTAGGGCACGGGCCATTTCCTGAATGTCTTGTTCCGTGTAATTGGGTTGCCCATTGTTGTTGTGGATGCCTGTAGTAAATAGTTCAAGCAATTCGCGGGCATAGTTTTCATTGGGCGCTCCCACCTCGTTCAGGTGTCCATCCAGGTAAATGAGCATGGCACCATCAAGTCCAATGTCGTAAACAAACTGCTTGAAGTTGCCCAATGCATGTTGACGTAACAGGGTCACATACCGGTAGGCAATGGGCGCATGAAAATAGGTCTCGGCGTTGGTTACAAAATGGTTGTGCCAGAATAGCGCCAAGCGTTCCCGCAGTCCATGTTGATACATCAACTGGAGCCATTCAAGGCGGTACTCCAATTTGCGGAGGTCATTCGCTTCGTTATATGCGTCCCATTCTTCCTGCGTGGCGTTCGGGCCAGGAAGGGACGCATTGGCCCAGGCCGGAGCCTCAGGTAAAGGGAGTGATAAAGCGGCATCAATAAGAGCGTCAATGACCTCGTCTGCGGGTTGTCCAACCAGAGGGGCGATGACATCAACAGGCGCCCCAAAATTTAACCGACGCAGAATGTGCCGAGCCGTTCGTTCTGTGAGTGGTTCGGAAAAGGTTTCAAGCCCCTCAGAATGGGTAAGCGGAGGGATGCCTTCATTTAAATCAATACGAAGAGGAGGACGCAGGGTCGAGGCATCCGATTCAAATGAAAAAGGACATCCGAAGATTTGAGCAGGTCGTTCACGCGGAAAGTCTGCTTGTTGAATGAGGCGTCCGCGAGGAGGTAGATCAATCGGCATATGCCCGCAAAAAGGATGAAGCGTAGGCTTTTGTATAAATATCGCGGTTACAAAGCCGGTTTTAAAAGGGAAAAGGTCACGGTTTTACCAAAAAAGGGGCAATGATGAAAAACAGCGGGATACGTGCAAGGCAAAGGAGCGGATCATTTGTGGACGATGCAAGCGGAGAAGGATTCAACTATCTTAAGGCGCCCACAAAAAAGGTCCGGCTTGTCTCCACCCCATCGCAAGCTGTGAAGCGGAGACAGCAACGCCCCCAATTATTTCTTCCATGTCTTATTCGTTATCAGTAGAAGAAGCGTCCGTTTTGGCTTCCGACGTCAACAACCAAGTTACGGCCTATGGGCCTGCATCACTCTCAAACCTTGGTCCCGGATTTGATGCCTTGGGACTTTGCATTTCGGGTCTGGCAGATGCAGTATCGGCTTGGCGGACCGATCGCCCGGGAGTAAGTCTGGAAATCGATCCGAAGAGCCCTTTTCAAGACATTCCGGTCGACGCATCGAAAAATACAGCTGCGATTGCTGCACAAGCAGTATTGGATCAGGCTGGCGTTTCGTGGGGCGTTTCCATGCGGATCAACAAAGGGATCGTGCCTGGTTCTGGCGTTGGGAGTTCTGCGGCGAGTGCTGTTGCAGGAGCATGGGCGGTAAATCAATTGCTGGATGCACCTTTTGAAAAGCGTGATTTGGTTGAGGCCGTACTCACGGGAGAAGCTGCTGCTTCTGGAAGCCGTCACGGCGACAACGTGTTACCGGCATTGTTGGGTGGGTTGGTGTTGGTTTCGCCGACGGACCCTACATCTTTTCGATGCCTGTCCCTTCCCCGTACGCTACCCATTGCCCTCATTCAGCCGCAGGTTGAGGTGCTCACCAAGGAGGCCCGGGCCATCTTACCGAAATTGGTTTCACTCCGCGACGCCGTATGTAACGCCGCAGATCTGGCCTTTCTGCTTGATGCGTTCCAGAGCGGGGACTGGGAAACCGTTGGAAAAGTAATGATGCAAGATCGGTTGGTTGAGCCTGTTCGTGCTACGTTGGTTCCCTGTTACGAGGGGGTCAAACAGGCAGCCCTGGAATCAGGTGCTTTTGGATGTGCATTAAGCGGATCGGGGCCTGCGTTTTTTGCGGTGGCAGGTACGGAAGCCGATGCTGCTCGGGTGCTGGATGCCATGTTAGAAGCAAGTAAAAACGCAGGCGTTGAAGCGACAGGGACTGTTACCTACGCTCACGAATCGGGGGTATGGCATCACTAGGAGCTATTTTCACAAAAAAGCCCCGACCAGCAAAAGCAGATCGGGGCACGGTTTGAAGTGGCGTGGGTGAGACTTGAACTCACGACCTTGCGATTATGAGTCGCACGCTCTAACCAGCTGAGCTACCACGCCAAGCGACGCGCAAAATAGCGACCCCCTTGCTGGGAGTCAATGCGCCGCTTGAACGGCTGAACCTGAGGTTCATGTTTCTCGTTGGAGCATGAAGATCCGGTTGACTTCCTAACAAAGTGGTTTTCGATGTCTTGGGGATTAGTGCTCGATCAAGAACGGGTGGTTGATTCGCTCCAGCGTGCTTTGGCAAATCAGCGGGTAGCACACGCCTACCTTTTTTACGGGCCCGATGGAGTCGGTAAACGGGCCGTAGGGCTTTCATTTGCTCAAGCCCTTCAATGTTCCAGTTCCTCAGCACCTCCCTGTGGAACATGCGGGGCCTGTCAGAAGGTACAGCGACTTCTTCATCCTGACGTTCATGTGCTGATGCCGCAGCCAAGTGATGCGGATGAAAACGATGTCGGAGCCCGTCTTCAACGTCTCGCAGAACAGCCCTATGCAGCTGTGGACTTCATTCGTCGGCCTTCGCTCACTGACGCCACCAAATCTTCCAACAAACAAGCGTTCTACTCGGTAGGCCGGATCCATGAGGATCTGCGGAAGCCTATGAGTTTTCGTCCGTTGGAGGGGCGCTACAAAGTCGTGATTTTGACCGATGCAGAACTGATGCGCACTGAAGCCGCCAATGCGTTTCTTAAGCTGCTCGAAGAACCCGGACCTCAAACCGTATTTGTTCTTACGACGAGCCGCCCAGATCGACTCTTGCCCACGATTGTATCACGTTGCCAGCGTTTGCGGTTTACGTCGATTTCAGTACAAGCGATTGAACAAGCGTTGGTAGAAAGAGATGGCCTTGCAAAGGATACCGCATCAGCTCTTGCTCGCATGGCGGATGGTTCGTATATGCGGGCACTCGAACTTTCTGAGAGTGCCGATCTCGTTGAAAATCGATCGTTGGTAATTGATTTTATGCGGTTTGCTTTCCAGCTTGGGCGTGGGAAAAACCCCGAGCTGATCGATGAATTGAGCAAGTATGGTCGTGAACGGGTGAAAGGAATTCTCCGGCTTATGCTCGGGTGGATACGCGACTTGCTGTTGTACCGTACGTTGGGTGCTGAGGCTTCACTGGTCAACGTCGATCAGCAAGAAGCCATTCATGGTTTTTGTAAACACGTTCCACACGCTGATCTGGGTGCCCTCACTGATCTGGTGACAGAGGCCCTGGAACTGGTAGAACGAAACGTGCATCTAGTGTTGGTGCTAACCACGTTGGCGCAAACCATGGGGTATGCCATGAAAGGACCACACGATGGTCGGCTCTACATCCCACTTTCCGATTCCACTGAACTTGCTTTTTCCTAATACGGCTTGCACTCAAAAACAGGCGCCCCTAACTTGGATCACAGGACGCCTATGGGGAAAGTTGTTCTTCTAAATCAAGAAATTAACCATCAAAATAGATATGAGCTGTGGATCGGGAGGGTGCGGAAGCGGTGGCGGTTGTTCTGGAAGTTGTGGGTCAGGGGGGTGTGGTACGGAAGCATGTCCTGCAATGCATGTTTATGACTGGTTAGGAGACCTCGGTGTCGGACGCCGCTCGGCAACGTATGACCTCGTAGAGGTGCTATTTAAGGCAGGCAGAAAGGGCGTATTTCGGAATACCCAGTCTCTGGATGTGCAAACGGGCGATTTTGTTGTTGTCGAAGCGGACCGGGGGACAGACTTTGGAACGGTCCATATGACTGGAGAACTGGTTCGGTTGCGGGTAAAGTCAACGGAACGAAATGATGACAACCATTACCCCAATGTGATTCGTCTCGCTTCGCTTAATGACATCGAGCGTTGGGAGAACAACCAGGAACAGGAGCACGAGGCGTTTTATATAGCCCGGGAAGCCATTGGTCGGTTGCAACTGCCGATGAAGCTCGTGGATGCAGAATGGCAGTTCGACCATAAAAAGATCACGTTTTATTTCACCGCCGATCATCGCGTTGATTTTCGGGAATTGGTGCGTGATCTGGCACGGCGTTTCCGAACCCGCGTCGACCTACGTCAGATTGGTGCCCGCGATGAGGCGGCGCGCCTAGGTGGGATCGGGACGTGTGGACGCGAATTGTGTTGTTCCACGTGGCTTCAGTCCTTCAAGCCCGTATCAACACAGGCCGCCAAGATGCAGAATCTTCCCCTGAATCCGGTGCGGCTTAGCGGACAATGTGGTCGGCTTAAATGTTGCCTCAACTACGAACTAGAGCAATACATGACCGCTCTAAGTGTTTTTCCACGCGTTGATACTCCGATCAAAACGAAATACGGAACTGGTACGGTTCAGAAGCTCGATATCTTTAAAAACCGTGTCTGGATTCAATACCGCGACAACACCTGGGAAGACAAGTCGCTGGATGAAGTACGCGCTATTCTGGGTTCGTTTACAAATGATCCCACTGTGGAGGCAGGGAAGAGGAAACGTGGTAGAGGACGCCGGGGCAAGCGACCGGGTGGAAACCAAAAAGGAAACTCATCCGACGAATAATATTTGCCCCTCGTAGGTTTCCGTGTACGATGGGAGGAACCTACATGCCCGTGATGTTTTTCTGAGCCGTCCCCGTTCACCGAGTCACGTAATCATGTATCGCTGGATTTTTGTTGTCGTCTTGGTCTTCTTTCCTTCGCTTGCTTTTGCACAAGAAGCACCCTCGTGCGAGTCTGTCCCCGATTACGAGAAAGTCCGTTTTATTATTGGAGATTGGCAGGCCTACTATGGAGGCGACCCTTATTTCGAAGGAAAACGGTATCGGGTAGGGACCAATAAAATCCGCGCGACCGAAACGGGGTGTGCCATCTCTGAAAGCTGGGCGAGTATTGGCGGGGTCCGCGGGTCTAGCCTCTTCTATTATTCAGAGGCAGATGAAACGTGGAAACAGGTAGGCATCGGTCCAGGCAGCGAGATCGAGTCTGGGGAGGTATATGAGAAGCTTCTGACTGAGACTGACGAGGAGGGGATGATACGGTTTCAGGGGGAGATAACCACCTCCAGTGGATCCTCTTATTTAGAGCGCTCTACATACAAGCCGCTGCCTGATGGTTCCGTTCATTTTCATTACGAATCATCAAGAGATGGAGGGGAGACGTGGGAGCCTGTGGTTGTGGTCGTTTATGGCGTCCGTGAGGATACCTGAGAACAGGGAGTACGAAGGAGTGGGGGTTATTTTGCCCTGTTACCTCCAGAAGGGAGATGGCGGCTTGGATCTCAAGTCCCTCACCACCCTTTTCTTTCTGTCCTATGCGTTCCGTTCGATTTTCGCGAGATGGGCTAATTGCCATGTTGGTTGTTGCCCTGTTTTCTCTCCCGGCCTGCATCATTGTAGTAGATGCTGACGACGACGATGACTTGTTTCGATTTGATGATCTTGAAGATACTACCTGGGTACTCGAAGCCATTGTAATTGATGATCGCTCGTATCCCGTTCGGGACGGCATCTATTCGTTAGAATTTGAGCGTCGAGGATTTGGCGGCACCGCCGATTGTAATGTGTATGGCGGTGATTATCACACCTCGCGAGACGGGGGGCTGTCTATCGACGGCTTATACAGCACTGAAGTAGCTTGCGAACCGCCTTCGTTTGAGAACGAATATTTCCGTAATCTGGAAAACGTCGCTTTCTACCGAATCCGAAGTGGTGATCTGTACCTCTATGACCGGCGGGATGATCTGTTGCTGCGGTTTGAAGAAGACTAATCAGCTGTTTGGATTAGTTTTTTTACTACGAAAACGTTATTCCCCCCTCATCGTCGGTCAATAGCGCAGTTTTTACCATCCAGAGTGGTGCCCCAATCCATCCACGAGTCTTTCTTACTCGCGTCAGTCAGAAGAAAAACACGGCCGCTGATAATTATTCGTCTTCATCAAAACACAAAGTTTCGAAACCCTCGGCGCAAGAAGTCGAGGGTTTCCTTATTATGGGGCATAGAGTCTGTTAATTGATCAATTCATGCGCTATGACCCTTTTCACCGAGGCCGAGCAACAACGGATTCAAAATGCGGTCGCCCAGGCCGAAGGCCGGACGGCAGGAGAAATTGTGCCGTATATCGTCACCCAAAGTAGTGGATATGAAGTGGCGGTCTGGCGAGGGGGCTCCCTGGTGGCACTTCTTACCCTCGGATTGTCGTTACTCCTAACTTCTGTGTACTCTGGGTGGGGGTTGGGCTGGTTGTATACCAACTGGGGTATCGCCTTGGCAACCTTGGGCGGCGCTACGGTCGGGGCATTGCTTACGACGTTTGTCTCTCCCTTAAAGCGGTGGTTGACTGGAGATGCGTTACTTGCCGAAACGGTTCACCGACGGGCGATGCAGGCCTTTGTTGAGGAAGAGATATTTAAAACCCGTGACCGCACCGGCATCCTGTTATTTCTCTCCCTGTTTGAACATCGGATTGAGGTGCTTGGTGATGAAGGGATCAACCAGAAGGTGACGCCCGATGAGTGGGTGGATGTAGTGATGCGAATACGAAAAGGCATCAAGGAAGACCATTTGGCTGATGGTCTGGTAGAGGCCATTGAGCAATGTGGGCATTTGCTCGAAAAACGGGGGGTAGCGATCCAGCCCGATGACACGGATGAGTTGTCGAACAAAGTGCGCATTCGCGACGAAGGATAGGTCTTGAAACCATGTCGAATCACCATTCCATGCCCCCTCATATCAAAAGCAGGTGGATCATCTTTCTGCTGGTCGGCTGTTTTTATGTGCTACCAGTACAGGCGCAGCGCAGTGTCCCGTCCCTTTCCGGGCGTGTGGTTGATCAGGCAGACATCCTTTCTACCACCACGGAACGTACCCTGTCTTCCTTGTTGGTTGCCCATGAAGACGCGACAAGCAATCAGGTAGTGGTGCTGACGATTCCCTCGCTCGAGGGTGAAGTGCTTGAAGAATATTCCCTTCGGGTTGCTGAGACGTGGCGGTTAGGTACGGCTGAAAACGACAACGGGGTGCTGTTACTCATTGCCCACACCGATCGGAAAATAAGGATTGAAGTGGGATATGGACTTGAAGGAGACCTCCCCGATGTGGCGGCAAGCCGGATTATCAACAATGTCATCGTCCCCGAATTCCGGAGCGGTGACTTCGATGGAGGGGTGCTGGCGGGGACGCAAGCCATTCTCGGGACCATCGAAGGGACGTATTACCCATCAGACATAGCGGTAGCAGAAGGATTCGACGACATTCCTTGGGGATTCCGGCTCATCTTCGGCGGCATGTTTATGGGCATCCCGGGCATTTTTCTTACCCTTGCCGTCTTCACCATTACAGGTGCTATGCGATGGGTCATGTACTTTTTCCTCCTTCCGTTTTTTGCCATCGGAAGTTTTGTCCTGACCGCCAGCGGGATGGGTGTGCTGATTGTTCTTATGCTCTATACGCTCATCTTCTGGGGCGTCCCCATGATCCCACGGGTCCGTAAAGTACGAGAGCGGGCAGACAAAGCCTTTAAATCAGGGAAGTCGGCCAAGATTGGGCCGTTTACGGTGAGCAGCAGCAGTTCAAGTGGCGGTTGGTCTTCTTCCTCCGGGAGTAGCTGGTCAAGTAGCGGAAGCAGCTTCAGCGGTGGAGGCGGCTCTTTCGGAGGGGGCGGGGCATCCGGGGGATGGTAAGCTACATAAACCCAAGCGTCAGTCGGGCTTCGTCTGACATCATCTCAAAGCCAAAAGGTGGGTCAAACGTTAGCACCACCTCGGCATTTTCCACACCATCCGTATAGCCGGCGGCCATTTCTACTTGTCCGGGCAAGATGTTGGCAGCTGGGCAGTTTGGCGCTGTCAAGGTCATCTTGATAAAGACGTTGTAGTCTTCCTCGATGTTGATCTCATAGATCAATCCCAAGTCGAAGACATTGACTGGGATCTCGGGGTCGTACACCTGTCGGATGGAATCGATGATTCGGGTGGCGAGGTGTTCATCCTCAGAGGCGTTATTGATTACCGTATGTGTAGGTATTTCCATGATGTGTGCAGTCAGTTGCGGACAGTGGCACTAAAAAGCAAGGCATACTGTTTCATGCGTTTGACCATCGCGGCAAGTCCGTTCTTTCGCGTGGCAGAAAGATGATCCTGAAGCCCGATTTTATCGAGGAACTCAAGCTGGGCAGTCGCGATGTCGGAGGCGGGCTGACCGGTAAATACACGCACAAGCAGCGAGATTAACCCTTTGGTGATCAAGGCGTCACTGTCGGCGAAAAAGTAGACGCGTCCGTCTTGTTCCTCAGCCCGTAGCCACACCTGGCTCTGGCATCCATGAATGCGATAGTCAGGCGTCTTGAAGGAATCATCGATGGCCGGAACGTCTTTGCCCAGGTCGATCAGGTATTCATACTTCCCCATCCAGTCGTCAAAGAGAGCAAATTCTTCGACTACATCTTGCGCACGTTCAGCGATGCTCGGGGTAGCCATAAGTAGGGTTGGGTGCTAGGCAAAAAGTTGTTTTACTTTCAAGATGCCATCGGCCAGGGCATCCACATCGTTGCGGGTGTTGTACAGCGCAAACGATGCACGTACAGTACCGGGAATACCTAGGCGGTCCATCAGCGGTTGGGCACAGTGGTGCCCTGTCCGAACAGCAATCCCGAGCCGGTCGAGGATGGTTCCAGCGTCGTAAGGATGAATATCTCCCACCAGGAATGAAACGACGCTTGCTTTTTGGGGAGCCGTCCCGATCAGCCGCACCCCTTCGATGTTTCCAATGCGTTCGGTGGCATAAGCGAGCACCTCTCGCTCATGTGCTTCAATGGCGTCGTGCCCAAGCGATTCCATAAAGTCGATAGCGGCTGCCAACCCGAGCCCACCTGCGATATGGGGTGTGCCCGCTTCAAATTTGTGTGGCAGGCTATCGTACGTAGAGCGCTCAAAGGAAACCTGTTCTATCATATCGCCCCCTCCTTGGTAGGGGGGAAGCGCGTTGAGCCAGGCTTCCTTGCCGTATAAGACCCCAATCCCTGTAGGGCCGAACATTTTGTGGCTGGAAAAACAGTAAAAGTCGGCATCAAGCGCCCGCACGTCGATCTTGGCATGCGGTGCTGCTTGAGCACCATCAATCAACACCGGGATTTCGAGTGCGTGGGCATCAGCGATGATCTGGGCGATGGGGTTGATCGTCCCAAGCGCATTGGAAATATGGTTGACGGCAACCAGTTTCGTTCGTTCACTCAACAAGGAACGGTACGCGTCAAGGTCTAACGACCCGTCATCGTGGATGGGGATAATGCGCAGGGTTGCCCCAACCTCTTCACAAAGCATTTGCCACGGCACGAGGTTGGAATGGTGTTCGAGGGCAGAGACCACCAACTCGTCACCAGCGCTCACCTGCGTTTTGCCGTAACTGGAAGCGATAAGGTTGATCGCCTCAGTGGTGCCGCGCGTAAAGATAACCTCGTGCGTATGCGCGGCGTTGATAAACCGTGCGACGGTTTGCCGTGCCTGTTCATACGCGTCGGTGGCCTGCTGGCTCAGAAAATGCACGCCACGGTGGATGTTGCTATTCTCCACGGCATAATAGTGGGCCATCCGGTCCAATACCACGCGCGGTTTCTGTGCCGTCGCAGCATTGTCTAAATAGATCAACGGGAGTTCGTCATACACCGTCTGCTGGAGGGCCGGGAAAGCCGCACGGACCGCATCAACATCAAACGCAACCGAAGTACGAGGGGTGGGCATAACATTGGCCCATTTGGTTAGAGGCGTCGAAAATAATCCAAAAGCCGCTGGTCCAGCCAGACTTGCAGCGACTCAATCTGCACCGTCTCCACCACATCCCGAGCGAAGGCCGTAAGCATAAGTCCCCGGGCCTGCTGTTCCGTGAGACCCCGTGAGCGGAGGTAAAAGATGCCTTCTTGGTCTAACTGCCCACTCGTTGCACCATGGCTGCACCGTACATCGTCGGCGTAAATCTCCAGTTCGGGCTTGGCGTACATCTGCGCACTGTCGGAAACCACCACGCTCTTGTTCGACTGGTAAGCGTTAATTCGTTGGGCATCCTGGCGGACCATAATTTTTCCGTTGAAGACCCCCGTAGATTGGTCGCTCAGCACACCCTTGAACAACTCGTTCGAGAAGCAGTCGGGTTGTGCATGATCCATGTACGTATGGTTATCGATATGGCTCTTACCATGGCCCAAAAACAACCCGTACATATGTGATTCGTCGTTGCGCCCATCTGCCACAATGGTGACGTTGTTGCGCACCATTTCACCGCCGAACGTAAAGAAGCTGGTGCGAAAGTGGCTGTCGTCTTCCTGATGGGTGTGTACCCCGTTGACCTGCACGACGTTTGGTTCGTCGTCTTGCACTTCATACAGATCTACGTGGGCATTGCGCCCAACAGCAACTTCCGTCACGGTGTTAACAAAGGTTTTGGTACCACCGAGCGCCCGGGCCGACTGTGCTAGCTTTACGCGGCTGCCTTCGTCAGCAATGATCAAGTGACGGGGTTGTACCAACAGGTCCTCATTTGCGGCAATCAGGCTGACAAGGTGTACAGGTTTCTCAACGACGGTGTTTTTGGGTACATGGATAAACAACCCGTCCTGTACAAACGCTGTGTTCAGTGCTACAAGGGCATCATTTTCAAAGGACGCATACTGGCTAAAATGGGCGTTAAACAAGGCCGCATTCGCTTCGGCCGCTTTAGCCAAATTGGTGACGATGACCCCTTTAGGTAATGCACCAATGTCGGAGAGGGAAGCATCAAAACGTCCGTTGACAAGCACCACAACATGGGCATCTAGATCTGGGACCAGCAGTTCTTGAACATCCCGAGCCGAAACGCTTGTTTCAGGCTGTCCAAGGAAAAGGTTATATCCACGGTTCAGGTAGCGGGCGATGGGCGTGTATTTCCAGGCTTCTGCTTTCGGTGTAGGCAGACCCAGCGTTTCAAATCGCTCGATGGCGGCACGGCGGGTGCCTTGCACCTGCGCGTTTGAACCATTCAGGACTTGGCCCTCATGCATCTTAAATGCTTCGACGTACCGGCTCACCGTGTCCGTGGCAGTATTAACAAGGGTGGGTAGACTCATTTTTGTATCAATCGTATTTCGCTCGGACAAAAGATTAAACCGCGGCTACGCTTTCTTCGCGGATCCAGTCGTACCCCTGATCTTCGAGTTTCAGGGCGAGATCTTTGTCGCCACTCATCACAATGCGTCCATCAACCATCACGTGCACCTTATCCGGCACGATATAGTCGAGGAGGCGCTGGTAGTGTGTGATGACGACAAACGCACGGTCCGCAGCGCGCAGCTTATTCACGCCATCGGCGACGATTCGCAATGCGTCGATGTCGAGGCCGGAGTCTGTTTCATCAAGAATGGCAAGGCGTGGTTCGAGGAGGGCAAGCTGAAAAATTTCGTTGCGCTTCTTTTCACCTCCAGAAAACCCTTCGTTCACCGAGCGACGCAAAAACGCGGGGTCGAGGTTTACCAAGGCTGCTTTTTCACGCATGAGCTTAAGGAAAACACCCGCGCTGATTTCTTCTTCCCCACGGTGTTCACGCTGGGCGTTGATCGCTTCCTTAAGGAAGTTCATCTGGCTGACGCCGGGCAACTCCACGGGGTATTGAAACGCGAGGAACACGCCGTCGCGGGCCCGTTCATCGGGCTCCATTTCCAACAAGTCTTCGCCGTGGTAGGCGACGCTACCTTCGGTCACTTCATAATCTTCGCGTCCGGCCAGCACCGAGGCGAGCGTGCTTTTGCCAGAGCCATTTGGCCCCATAATCGCATGCACTTCGCCGGGATTGACGGTCAGGTCGACGCCTTTCAGAATCTCCAGCCCGGATTCTTCGAGCGAGGCGCGTAGGTTTTTGATGTCTAGGAGAGCCATGGGGTGGTGGTTTATAATCGTGGTGGTTTTTCGGGAATGGGGAAAATGGGGATGAAACGTGATGCGTGAAATAAATCTCGGCGAGACTGCTTGGTATATTCCACAACGAAGTTCGAAGTGGTGTTGACGCAGCGTACTCCAGCGTTAGCAAGAGCACCCTCACATTTATTTTTCACTACCCCACGCTGCCTTCGAGTTCAATCGATAGCAGCTTGCGAGCTTCAACGGCAAATTCCATCGGCAACTTGGCAAGGATTTCTTGGGCAAAGCCGCTCACGATAAGCTTCACTGCTTCGGTCTCGCCGATGCCACGGGAGGCACAGTAAAACAACTGATCCTCGCCTACCTTGGTGGTGGTGGCTTCGTGTTCGACCTGTGCCGTGGGGTTTTTAATCTCGATATACGGGAACGTGTGCGCGCCGCAGCGGTCGCCCAGCAACATCGAGTCGCACTGCGAAAAGTTGCGGGCATTTGCGGCCTTCTTGTTAATCCTGACGAGGCCTCGGTAGCTGTTCTGTGAGTTGCCGCCCGAAATCCCCTTGGAGATGATGGTCGACTTGGTGTTTTTGCCGAGGTGGATCATCTTCGTGCCGGTGTCAGCCTGTTGTTTGCCCTTGGTGAACGCCACCGAATAAAACTCGCCAATGGAGTGGTCGCCTTTGAGAATGACGCTCGGGTATTTCCACGTGATCGCGGAGCCTGTTTCAAGCTGCGTCCACGAGATTTTGCTGCCGTCACCGTCACAGATGCCACGCTTGGTGACAAAGTTATACACGCCACCCTTGCCTTCCTTGTCGCCAGGATACCAGTTCTGGATGGTTGAGTATTTAACCTCGGCGTCTTTGTGGGCCACAATCTCCACCACAGCGGCGTGCAACTGATTCTCGTCGCGCTGAGGAGCCGTGCAGCCTTCGAGGTAGCTAACATAACTACCTTCGTCGGCTATGAGGAGCGTCCGTTCAAACTGACCCGTTCCGGCCTGGTTGATGCGAAAATACGTCGAAAGCTCCATCGGGCAGCGGACGCCCGGTGGGATGTAGCAGAACGAGCCGTCGGAAAACACCGCTGAGTTGAGCGCAGCGTAAAAGTTATCCGTGTACGGCACGACGGAGCCGAGGTACTGTTTTACCAAATCCGGGTGGTTATCAATCGCCTCGCCCATCGAGCAGAAGATGATGCCTTGCTTGGCAAGTTCTTCCTTAAAGGTGGTGCCTACGGAAACACTGTCAATCACAGCGTCTACAGCCACACCGGCAAGCTTCTTCTGCTCCAAGAGGGGGATGCCGAGGCGCTCGAAGGTGTTTAGCAATTCGGGGTCCACCTCGTCGAGGCTTTCGTATTTCGCCTTGTTGTTCGGAGCGGAGTAATACGAGATATCCTGAAAGTCAGGCTCGTTGTAGTTCAGGGGCGGCCAGCGGGGGTATTTCTCGTTCGGGTTTTCGAGCAAGGTCATGAAATGGCGGAACGCCTTGAGCCGCCATTCGAGCATCCACTCTGGCTCTTCCTTTTTGGCCGAAATAAATCGGACGATGTCTTCATTGAGCCCCTTTGGAGCAGTATCGGCCTCCACATCGGTGGTCCAGCCCCAGGGGTAGTCACTGGCTTCTATTTCCTGAAGGTATTTGGTGTCGCTCATGCGCTTGGCTTGGGTGGTGCTCAGTGGGTGGCGGGGTTGTCCCTATCTGGACTCAATAAAAATACGCTTGAGCGGGACAACAATGCGTGAAAACGTTGAAACAAGCGAGCGAATACAACATCGGGGCGAAGGGGTCGTTCCATGTGACAAGCATGT
>JAUIDY010000196.1 GCA_030428385.1 Rhodothermia bacterium
TCCCCGCCCCCATGTCGTCACGTGCCGGAGAGGAGCAACCCCATAGTGCAGGCACCATCACCCGCTTGACCATCCAGAAAAAAGATGCAGAGCGAGTGTCGGTATTTATTGATCAACGATATGTCTTTGGGATTCATCAAGAAGTACTGCTTCAATTCGGCTTAAAGAAAGGAGACTTTCTATCCGTTGCCGATCAAGAAGCCATTCAGGCAGCCGATGGGATGCTGCGGGCCAAGGTTGTAGCGATTCGTTATATCGGGTATAAGCCACGGACTGTTCAGGAAGTTCGGCGAAAGCTGAGGCGCTCGGGATTTGAGGAAGTCCAAATTGCCCACGCTGTGGAGCGGCTTCTGACGCTGGAATACCTTAATGATGAGGCATATGCCAAAACGTATGCCCAACAACGTTTCACCCATAAGAATTACGGTCCGCAGCGGATAAGGGCAGAACTAATGAAGCGGGGTTTGGGCCGGGAAGCAATAGATGTAGCCCTTCAATCGTTTGAAGCCAATCCGAATGATTTGGTGGAGGCAGCGTTCGAGGTAGCAGAGAAGCGCTGGTCAAGGTTGAAGGAACGAGAACCCGATGCCCGAAAACGCCGACACAAACTATCCTCCTTTTTACAAAGACGTGGGTATACCTTTGATACCATTCAGGCAGTTTTGGGGAAGCTCGAGTCAGAATAGTAGCCAGCTGGATCGAACGCTCACCCCTGTAAAAAAATACAACGGACGGGTTCATACAAAAGGTATCTTTATACAGGTTATTTCGTAGCTTCTGGGGTGCTATTTATCTAGCATGCACCATATTAGGAGACCAGACCTTCACCGATGCGACCGCCACCTGAATCAGATTTCAACCGCATTGTAGAGGTGGCAGCGCCTGTTGTCAGCCCACCAGGTGATCGTTGGTCGTTAGAGCGCGTCTTTCGTCTGGTGGCAGGGATCGGTGGACTTGGAGCGGTTTTCTGGCTGGTCTGGTATTTTTCGGGGCTGGTTACGTATCTGGTGGTGGGCTTGGTCTTGGCCTATTTGGTGCGCCCCCTGGTAGATCGGTTTCAGGGATTCGGTATTGGTCGAATTGCTGCCATCCTGGTCACCTTTGTACTGTTCTTTGGGGGCATTAGTCTTCTGGTGACGTACCTCGTTCCGTTTATGGGGGGGCAACTCAATGAGTTCTCCCAACTGGTTTCGGCAGAGTCTTTCGATTCCGCGGCAATGGCTATTGAATCTTGGCTGACACAATTTATTCCCCTCCAGGAAGGAGACGTTCAACGCGCGGTAAACGATAGCATTCAAACCCTTTTTCAAGGAGATCAGATTACCCAGATTGCAGGATCCGTGGTAGAGGTTTTTACCGACATTTTTTACGCCGTGCTTGTAATCCCTTTTGTAATGTTTTTTGTCTTAAAGGATGGGACCTCTCTTCGGAGAAGTTTGCTGCACTTGGTTCCAAACCGTTATTATGAAGTGACATTGGCAGTGGTTGAGAAAGTGGAGACAAATGTTGGTCGCTATTTTCGTGGACTTATGGTGCAAAGTATATCCATCGCAGCTGTTGCTTCCATTGGGCTTTCCATCGCGGGGATAGAGTATGCCATTGCGGTCGGGATATTCGCTGGACTGGCTAATACGATCCCGTATTTTGGACCGCTAATGGGTTTTTTAGCGGGAACGCTAGTTGGCGTAGCTCAGACCGGTAACTTTTCGCTTGTATTGGGCGTTTTGATTGCCATGAGCATCACCCAGATAGCCGACAATGTGTTTTTTCAGCCGCTCATCTTCTCACGAGCTGCGCAAACGCATCCCCTTCTTATTCTATTTGTGGTGCTTATCGGTGCGCAATTGGGAGGCATCATCGGAATGCTTCTTGCCATCCCATTATTGACCATTGTTCGGGTGGTTGCGCAGGAAGTAAGGTGGAGCCTTCGAAATTATAAAATCCTCAAATACAGCTCATGAGTGGCTTTTCCTCCTTCCGTAAATACCTTACGCGAGCAGACTGGTTGTTGCTGTTTGCAGGCGTACTCGGAGGCATATTTTTTTTACTGATTATCCCCCATCAGCACCCCGATTCCCTGGCTGAATATGTGCTGAGTGAAGACGACGTAGAAACCAGAGCTTCAGAATTTTTAGCGGCCAGTGGTTTTTCGATCCAGGGGCTCCTTCCGGAAGTATCGTTACGAAGGAATACCGACGTGTTGATGGAGGCCCAGCGTACACTTGGTCGTGCTAGATTGATCGGGATGGTCGCGGAATCTGAAGAGGGTGAGCAGGTCTTACCTACCCACTATTGGAGGGTGCAATATCGGGTAGAAAACGAGGAGGAATCTAACAGCATTTCTGTCTCGATGGAGAGTGGTCAACGAAGAGAGCATGGAGCAATTATTTATACGGTCCTTTTGTCAACTCAGGGAGTGGTTTGGGATGTTAATATTTCGGAAGGACGCCGCCAGGAAGGCCCTCGAGATCAACTCCTACATCAGGTAGATCGGGGTGCGCTCGCTCATGTTTTTGCAACGCCTACCACCGATGATGGATTAACACAGGAGCGAAGCCTAAGTTTAGGTCAGATTCCAGACTCCGTCTTTTCTGCGACCTACTATTTCGATCGAGAGGATACCCTCTGGCAGGCGCAAAAAGGCCAACCTGTTTTATCTGAAGGGGAACTGCTGGATACCTTTACCATGATGCAGGAAGAGATGCGGAAGGCTGTCGGGCTTACATCCGACACCCTGATCCTGTCAAACCGAATCAGTCACGACGGGGATACACGGAGCTTTACGGTGTCTCTTCCACAAGGCACGGCATCTGCCTACGCATATTACCATCTCGATCGTAGCATGTGGCGGGGAGAATCCTTCCAGATTGAAGACGTGCGGGTGGTCCCTCGGTCGGAAGGGAGGATTGCAGAGGTGAGGCTGACCCGGTCGGAGCCTTTGTTCGGACAACCGCTTGAACTCAGGGCAAATGTGACGGCAGGAGGAACCCTGCTCGGGATTGACTCCACCTTTCCCTCACAAGAACGACCGCGAGATGTCATGCGGGTAGTCGCCGATGTGGCAGAAGGGCTGTTCTACCTCATCATGTTTCTCGTGCTGGTGATTGCGTTTTTCCGCCGTATGAATGCCAGGCTTGTCGATTCGTCTTCCACGCGCGTTGATGGATTTATTGTCGGCTTTTTGGTCGCACTTCTTATACTCTTGATGGACGATGTACAATTCTCGTCTGACGAGATGCCGTGGTGGGCACAATGGGGCATCAAAAGCGTGGTTGCATCTCTTGCCGGGACCTTGGCGGGTTTGTTTACGGGCTTCGTCTCAGGGGCAGCCGACTCGTTAACCCGATCGATATGGGATAAAAAACTGTTTTCGACCAGTCTTCTGCGACAAGGTGCGTTTCGTAATATTTTTGTCGGGGGTGCACTGCTGCGAGGGGTAGGATTGGCTGGCGTTCTGCTTGGTATTGTAGCACTTGTCCTTCTGCTTCCGAACGCATCCCTCATTTTTGAAAACAGGGCGATGCTTCCAGATATCGGGTACCAGCCGATGGTCCTGCGTAGTGTGTGGGCAGCGCTAACGGCCTACTTTGTATGCCTCTTCGCATTGCTTGGGATTGGGACGTTTGTGCGTACATTCACGAACAAATTGGGCGTTTTCGTTCCGTTGGTTGTACTCGCCGTAGTACTTGGTCAGGGCGGTGGGATTGAGTTTTTGCCTGCCGTGTACAGTTGGTTGTTGGCGGGGTTGGTAGGACTGGTGCTGGCATTAAGTTATTGGCGCTTCGACTTTTTATCCTGCGTGACAGGACTTTTTCTCGCCCTTGCCTTCTGGGGCGTCAATGCTGGATGGGTTGCTCCCGGCTCTCCTTCCTGGGTGGATGTGATGCTGGTCGGGATTCTCGCGTCCGGAGTATTTGTGTTGGGATTGGTGGGACTAACGAGTGGTCGCACCCAGCGTGAAGTGGGTGAATACGTACCTGCGTATGTCGAAGAACTCACGCGCCAGGAACGTATGAAGCGGGAATTAGAGATCGCCCACCAGGTGCAGGAATCATTCCTCCCCAAACGCATGCCCCAAGTCGAGGGATTGGATATTGCCGCCATGTGTCTGGCAGCCCTCGATGTGGGTGGCGATTATTACGATTTTATCGAACTGGAGCCCGGGCGTCTTGCCGTGGTGGTAGGGGATGTAAGTGGTAAAGGTATCCAGGCTGCGTTTTTTATGACCCTTACGAAGGGTATCCTGCAAACCCTTTGCCGCGAAGAACCGTCCCCGGCTGAGGTCTTGCGAAGGCTCAATACGCTCTTTTGTGAGAATGCCCCCAAGGGCACCTTCATCTCAATGATTTATGGCGTCGTTGATGTAGAGGCACGAACATTCACCTTTGCCCGTGCTGGGCACAACCCCGTTATCCTCAAACGGTCCCCGAGCCAGGAATCAGACATGATGCAACCTGCGGGACTCGCCATTGGTCTCTCTTCGGGTCCGTTATTCGATAACTCGATTGAGGAAGCAACCATAGACCTTAGAATGGGGGATGTGCTCGTATTTTATACCGACGGGTTCTCGGAAGCGATGAACCGTGCAAAAGAGTTGTACACCGATGAGCGGCTGGCCCAACGCGTGAGTATGTTCGGTCAACGCACCGCCGCAGAAATATTACGTTCCGTTTCTGAAGATGTGCACCATTTCATGGAAGGAATGGGCCGTCATGATGACATGACGATGGTGGTTGTTAAACTTAGCCGCAGACAGGTTTACCGTCCGTCCCACACACCCTCCGAAGCACACCAATCAACGCACGGATAATGCCAGTGAACTCAGAAATTGCCGCGAGCAGGGATGTGTGGGCGGCGTGTCAGTTTATTCGTGAACAAACGGACCGTGTGCCAGAATGGGCATTGGTTCTGGGGTCAGGTCTTGGAAGCCTCGCTGATGATGTAGATGAGCCGCTGGTGTTTTCATCAGATCAACTACCCGGGTATCCCGCTTCCACCGTACCCGGTCATCAAGGGCGACTGGTTTTTGGGAAAATGGAGGGGCGCGAGGTCGTTTTCGTGCAAGGGCGGGTGCATCAGTATGAAGGCCATCAACCCCGTCGCATCACCTTCCCAATTCGTCTGGTCCATGCGCTCGGTGCAAGGCGGGTGCTGTTAACCAATGCGGCTGGCGGGATTCGTTATGGGTTCCGTCCGGGCATGCTCATGCTCATCGAAGATCATATTAATGGTGCTTTTTGCAATCCGCTCTCTGGACCAAATGAAGGCCCTGGCCCCAGATTCCCAGACATGTCAGCACCGTACGATCCAGAGTGGATTAGTCGGGTGGAAGACCTGGCCTTGAAGCTTGAAATACCCCTCAGAAAAGGGACTTATTGGTGGACGCTTGGACCTAGCTATGAAACCCCTGCCGAGATTCGTGCTTTTCGGCATCTGGGCGCTGACGCCGTAGGGATGAGCACCGTACCTGAAACGCTGCAAGCAGTGGCACTGGGGATGCAGGTGCTCGGCATTTCGACCATCACCAATTTGGGCTCGGGGATGGGCCACGAAATGCTAGACCATGACGATGTATTAAAAGTGGGGCAACACGTCAGAAATGATTTGCAAAGGCTGCTACGAGCCATTGTTCGGGATTAATTACGTGGGAAGGGCGTACGACGGGGGAATTCATATTAACCCAAGTCTCCATGTATAAATATCAGGAATTCCCCCGGTTTTTTGCCCAGGTAGCAGGCGGCATGGAGGATTTAGGTGCGGAAGAACTCACCGATCTCGGTGGAAGAGCCGTAGCCACCGCCTACCGAGGCTGTTTTTTTGAAGGCGACGCCGCCACATTGTATCGGGTGAACTATCAGTCCCGCTTGGTGACCCGTGTCTTAGCCCCATTAACATCTTTTCAATGTCACAACCCAGACTATTTATACCGCACCATGCGGGAGGTGCCGTGGCCCGAACTGATGAAGGTGGGCGATACGTTTGCCGTCTTTGCTAACGTATCGAACAGTAAGATCCGCCATTCCAAGTATGCGGCCTTGCGGGTGAAAGACGCAATTGTTGACACCTTCAGAGAAGCGACAGGGTCTCGTCCTAGCGTCGATACCCGGAATCCCGACCTTTGGTTTAATCTCCATATCGAGAACAATCATGCGACGCTCAGCTTGGATACTTCGGGGGGTTCCTTGCACCGCCGTGGATACCGACAGCAAGCGGGAGGTGCTCCGATGCAAGAGACCGTAGCTGCCGCCATTATTCGGCTCTCAGGATGGAGGGGAGAGCAACCCTTGTATGATCCCATGTGCGGGTCGGGCACGCTCCTGGCCGAAGCGCTGATGGACTACGCACGGATTCCTGCAGGGTTTTTACGCAAACGTTTTGGCTTCGAGGCACTGCCTGAC
>JAUIDY010000050.1 GCA_030428385.1 Rhodothermia bacterium
GTCCTGGCCTATTTCGCCATTCTACAACCCGACCTGTTCAAGCTGCCGCCGGAGCCGGTGCCGCCTGTGGCACAGGGCATGGAAGAATCGGAATTACAGCAGCTAAAGGCGACCGTGCATCAGATCATGCGCGTGCGGCAATCCTATCTGGCACCCAAGCTCAAACTGGCCGAACTGGCCGAGCAGGTGCAGGTCTCGCCCCATGTGCTGTCGCGGGTGATTAATGAGGGGTATGGGCAAAACTTCTCCGACTTCGTCAACCAGTACCGGGTGGAAGCCTTTATTGACCTGGCGCAGCAAGACGGGCGTGAACACTACACCCTGTTGGCGCTGGCCTACGAGGCGGGGTTTAACTCGAAGACCACGTTCCACACGGCGTTTAAAAAGGTAACCGGCATGACGCCCGGCGCTTATCTCAAAAAACAGCCCCCAAACGGGGTAGCGGCGAGTTCAGGATTATAAAACCGTACGATTTAGCCCGCTCGGGCCCCGATTTTCCCGTTTCCAATGCGTGAATCTGTGGAACGAAAAACGGGAACGCCAACCATGAACATCCTCCGTCGGACGAAGGAACTGCTGCTTTTTCTGATGCTCACTACACTGGGAAGTAGCCTCTCAGCCGTCACCGCACAAACCGTGGGCACGGTGGCCGCGCTGTCGGCTTCGGATGGGCTTGCGCTTGATGCCGAAGGCAACCTGTATGCCACGCGTTATGCCTTTCCTCCGCAATTCGGCACCGTCTTTAAGGTCACGCCCGACGGTACGGTCACCACCTTTCTCGACAACCAGCCCGGCCCGGCGGACTTGACGTTTGACGCGGCGGGTAACCTGTACGTCGCCAACTTCAAC
The DNA here is from genome assembly GCA_030428385.1 of Rhodothermia bacterium. Classification (GTDB taxonomy): domain Bacteria; phylum Bacteroidota; class Rhodothermia; order Rhodothermales; family JAAAOL01; genus JAUIDY01. Next base: position 850 of record JAUIDY010000050.1, read on the forward strand.
TCAAACTCGATTCTAAAAGTGTCGCCCACCGGAGAGGCAGCGACCTTTGCGAGTGGGTTTCCCCTTCATGGTCCGCTGGGGTTGGTGTTTGATGACGAACAAAACCTCTATGTGCTCAACGATTTGTCGCCCACCGTGGTCAGGATCGATCCGTCGGGAGCCAAACAGGTGGCGGCGGTGTTGCCCAACAACTTTGGGTATGGCAGTGGCCTCACCCGCGACGAGGAGGGCAACCTGTACGCGGCTAGCTATTCGCATGGCTCGGTATTCAAAATCGATGGCGATGGTCGCGTGACCCTATTTGCCTCGTCCTCTGCGCCGGGGTTTGGGTTTATTTTGTATGTCAACGGCGCGTTTTATGCGACCGGCATTCAATCGAATCGCCTGTACAAATTTACGATGGACGGCGAAGTCAGTATCTTCGCTGGAACCGGGATCGCGGGTCATGTGGATGGCGAGGCGGCGTCTGCCCAGTTCTCTGGACCGAACGGATTGGTGGCGTCGCCTTCGGGCGACACGCTTTTTATCGCCGAAGGCGGCGGCTACATTCGCCGGGTGGTGTTAGAACCGATCAACACCGGGTTGTGGGAGCCTGATGCCGTGCCTCAACACATGGATCTCGGACAGAATTATCCCAATCCCTTCAACCCGTCCACGCATATTCGATACCGCCTGGACCGCGGGCAGCACGTCCGGCTTTCGGTGGTAGACCTGCTCGGAAAGGAAGTGGCGACCCTGGTGGATCGGCATGTACCCGCCGGGGTGTATGAGGTGCCGTTTGATGCGTCGTCATTGGCAGCGGGCGTGTACGTATATCGGCTGCACGCGGGAGGCCGGGAAATCACCCGCAAGATGGTGCTGGCTCGGTAGGGTGTGTGGTGCGCATCCTCAGACGGTGGGGTAACAGCGGAATCAGTTGTGTTTGTTTGGCTGTTGCTCGATACTTGGACACCGGGCAAACACCTGGGAGGTGCACCGATGGTAGAAGAAACGCGCGGCCAGTTTACATGGGGAAAGTCACGTCTTTATTTGCTCGGAAAGTGGTAGAAGAGGTCGGCGAGGGAGTCGACAAGGAGGCGCTGCTGCGTACGGTGGGGTTAGATCGCACCGCGCCGGTTGATCCATCCTACATGCTGACGGACGCGGAATATTATGACTTCCTGGAACGGGTGGCCCAGGCCGATCCGCAAGGCGTGACGATCCCCCTCCGGGCCGGAGCCGCCATGCGCTGCGATGACTACGGGGCGTTTGGGTTGGCATGGAAGTCGGCCACCACCCTGCGTGGCTCCTACGACCGTGCAGAACGCTATGCCCGCGTGCTGACCAGTGTGTCTACCTACGAAGTCGAGCCTGCACCGGAGGGGGCGTTTATGCACCTGCATCGGTCGGGCGAGCGCCGGCTGGGGCTGCGCCTTTCCAACGAGGCAACCATCGCCAGCATTGCCTCTATTAGCCAGCAGGTCGCCTCTGTGCCTTTTCGTCCGTTGGCGGTGTACTTCAAACATGGGGCTCCCAAAGATGTGGTGCACCATGAGGCCTACTTTAGCTGTCCTGTCTATTTTGGCACCGACCGCGATGCCTTGCTGGTGTCCACTCAAACCCTGCGCACACCCAACAAGCTGGGCGATGACGGCCTCTCGCGCTTTTTCGAGACCCACCTCGAAGCGGAAGTAGCGGCGTTTGGAGACGCCGTGCCGCTCGACCGTCAGGTGCGCGAGTACGTGGCAACAAACCTGAGCGAAGGAATCCCGACGCTGACCGCTGTGGGGTGGCACCTGGGGATGAGTGCGCGGACGTTGCAGCGGCGGCTCGCGGCGCAAGGGTGGTCCTACCAAACGCTGGTGGATGAGGCGCGGCGACAGCTTGCCAAGCGCCTGCTCCAGCAAACCCGCTTTGCGTTGATCGAAGTGGCCTTCATGACAGGGTTTTCGGGGCAGAGTGCCTTCACGCGGGCGTTTAAGCGGTGGGCAGGCCAAACGCCGCGTTCGTTTCGCCTTCAAACCCAAACGCTCCCTCCGCCGTCCTAACTTTGGCGCGCAGGGTAAAAAGTTTGGCGTGGTCTGCAAAGAGAAGCAGAGGGAAGGGGTGGTATGCTATGGTTGTCTTCATTCAACAAACACGAAGCAAGCCATGACTTCTCCTTCTTTTTCTTCAACGGCCTCCAGCGGTCGTGTTCTGGTACTGGGCGGCACGGGTAAAACGGGACGCCGCATCGCTGCGCAACTCAAGGCTAAGGGCGTTCCCGTTCGGATTGGCTCCCGCTCGGCTTCTCCGGCCTTCGACTGGGATAACGACGCCACGTGGGAGGCCTGCCTCCAGGACGTCGATGCTATTTATATCACCTATGCGCCCGATTTGGCGATGCCCGGTGCCACCGACGCTATCCAGGCCTTGGTGGATCGCGCCAAAGCGCGGGGGGTGCAGCGGCTGGTGTTGCTCTCTGGCCGGGGCGAAGCGGAGGCGCAGGCCTGCGAGCGCATCGTGCAAAACAGTGGGCTTGCCTGGACGATCATTCGGGCAAGCTGGTTCTTCCAGAATTTCTCGGAAGGTGCTTTTGTGGACATGGTCCATGCTGGACACATCACGTTGCCCGCAGGCGACATCCCCGAACCCTTCGTGGATGTGGATGATATTGCGGAGATTGCCGTTGCTGCGTTCACGGAGCCGGGGCACACCGGCGAGGTCTATGAAGTGACTGGGCCGCGTTTGATGACGTTTGCCGAAGTGGCCGACGCCCTTTCAGAAGCCATCGGTAGCCACATTGCGTATGTGCAGGTCCCGCACGAGGCGTTTGTGGCGGGCGTACAGGCTTCGGGGGCACCGAAGGAGGTGGTCTGGATGTTGGATTACCTGTTCTCCACGGTACTTGATGGCCGCAATGCCCATCTCACCGATGGGATCCAGCGGGCGCTGGGGCGTCCGCCTAAAGACTTCACCGCCTACGCCCGCGAGGTGGCGGAAACGGGGGTGTGGGCCGTACCGGCCTGATCAGGTCAACAGGCGGCGGTTGGGGGCAGGGCGAATGGGTCGTCATGCACCCTGCCGCCGGGGCACGCCCTTCACACTTTGTATTCGAGACAGGTATCCCTTCTTCCTATTCCCATGCTTCTTCTGCTCCTCGCCACCCTCCTTTGCAGCCTCACCACCGGTTTTGTCTTTGCCTTCGCCGTGGTTGTGATGCCCGGTTTCCGCCCGCTGCCCGACCGAGACTATCTGCGCGCTTTCAAAGCCATAGATCGCGTCATTCAAAACAACGATCCGCTGTTTATGCTGGTGTGGGGCGGGTCGGTGCTCCTTCTGATCGCGGCAGCCATCATTAACCCCAGCGGGCTTGAGGGGACGTGGCGACTATGGCTCATCGGGGCGGTGGTCCTGTATGTGGTCGGCGTGCAGGTGCCCACCATGGTGGTGAACGTTCCGCTCAACAACCAACTGCAGGCTACCGACCTGGACACCTTGGATGCGGCGGAGGTGCAGCAAGCCCGCGCGGCCTTCGAGCCGCGCTGGGTCTTCTGGAACTGGTTTCGGACCGTGGCCGGTGTACTAACCACAGGATTGTTGCTGGTTCTGCTGAACGGTGGTTGAGGCGGGTTCCGTTTTAGCGTTGATGTAGGGCAACGAACGGATTGCGTGTGGTGGCTTGTGCACATCGGTATATGCGTAGTATGTTGGTGAAAACAGGTGGCTTCTGCATGGGACATCAGCCTTCCTGTTTCGAATGTCCAACAACACACCACGCCCTACCGGACGCCGATGAAGCTCATCAGCACCCAGCTTTCCTACTTTTTCAGCGACAAGCAAGTGCAGCGCAACGTGTCGGCGTTGCTGAAGTATGTGGCGTTTGTGCTGCTGGTGGTGTTTCTCTTTGCCGAAGTGTTTCACCTGATCATGGTGCATGTGGAGCAGCAGGAGCATTCGTGGATCACGGGCCTGTATTGGACGCTCACGGTGATGAGCACCCTCGGCTTTGGGGACATCACCTTCCAGACCGACATCGGGCGGATCTTCAGCATGGTGGTGCTGCTTTCCGGCGTGGTGCTGCTCCTGATTGTGCTCCCGTTTGCGTTTATCCGCTTCTTCTATGCGCCGTGGCTAGAGTCGCAAATTCGAATGCGGGCACCGCGCCAAGTGCCCCCGGGCACCCAGGGGCACGTCATCATTTGTGCCTATGACACCATCGCGCCGGGGTTAATTGCACGCCTCAAGCACGACGGCATCCCGTACTTTGTGCTGGAGCCCGATCCCGCGAAGGCCTCGAACCTGTATCTGGAACAGGTCTCGGTGGTGGCCGGCGAGATTGATAGTACCATCACGTACGAGGCGCTTCAGCTCTCACAGGCGCGCATGGTCTTTGCCAACCGCGAGGACACCGTAAATACCAACATCATCCTGACGGTCCGCGAGACAGCGCCCAAGGTGCCGATCGCGGCCATTGCCAGCAAGGAAGATTCCATCGATGTGCTGGAGTTGACGGGGGCCACCCATGTGCTTCCGCTCAAAAAGTGGCTCGGCGAGCAACTCGCCAGCCGGGTGAATGCCGCGCATGCGAAGGCCCATGTTATTGGGCGCTTTCGCAACCTGCGCATCGCGGAACTGCCGGTGCACCATACCCCGATTGTTGGGAAAACCATCCGCGAGACGCGCCTGCGCGAAATGACCGGTGTGAGCATCATTGGTGTTTGGGAACGCGGGCGGCTGCATCCGGCCCGTCCCGGAACCGTGCTCACCGAAGCCAGCGTTCCCATCCTGATCGGCACAGAGGCACAACTTGATGAACTGGACTACCTCTTTGCCATTTACGCCGCCAACCCGAACCCGGTGGTCATTATTGGAGGCGGAACCGTGGGACGGGCAGCAGCCCGGGCGTTGCAGCGCAACGAAGTCCCGGTGCATCTGGTGGATCAAAACGAGGCACTCTGCAACCGCCTGGGCGACGTATGCGACGCCGTGTTTCCCGGCGATGCCGCGGATTATCACCTGCTCGAACGGGCTGGTATCATGGACACTCCGTCGGTGTTGTTGTCGACCAACGACGATGCCGTCAACATCTACCTGGCGTCGTATTGCCGCCACCTGAATCCCGAACTGCGCATCGTGAGCCGCATCACCCACGCCCGCAACACCGAGGCGATCCATCGGGCCGGTGCCGACTTTGTGTTGAGCTACGACTCACTCGGTGTGGCCTCTACCCTTTCCATCCTGCAAGGACGCGAACTGGTGCTGCTGGGCGAGGGCGTGGACCTGTTCTCGATCCCATTGCCGACGTCGCTGCATGGCAAGATGCTCGCCGAAACCGGGATCGGCGCACGGACGGGCCTCAATGTTATTGCCATTGAGCAAAACGGCACGTTTATCACCAATCCACCGGCGGCCACCCATCTCTTTCCTGGTGCCGAACTGCTCATGCTGGGGGACGCGCAGCAGCACCGGGAGTTCATTGAACTGTTTGCCACCGCGTAAAAACGAGGCCGTCCTTCGTTCTTTCTGCAGGCAAGGCGCTTTTCAGCACGTGTTTAACGGGACGCACCGGATACAGCGAAGGGTCGCTTGTTTTGTCTGTTGCCGACGGCTATTTTTGCGCCGCGCTCCGTTCAACCACGGGCGAAGGGTAGCGAACGGCGATGGGTCCCCAAGCGCCATGCTTTGTCCCGATGGGGTCACCAGACCGTTTCTAAAAAGGCTTCATGTTTGACAACATCCCCAAGGTGCGTCCGCCGCTGCCCCAAGAGATCCGGGATATCTATGTGAGGCATTACCAGGCAAACCGGAACGGAGAGACCTTTGCCTCTTCCATCGCCCAACGCATGGAATCATGGTTGCACCGGCACGTCGCACGGGATGTAGCCAACCGCCCAGATGCTGGCAAGTCGACGCTGGAATTGGGAGCCGGTACCTTGAACCAGTTGCGCTACGAACCCGCTGCTCCCGTGTATGACATTGTTGAACCCTTCACGGATCTCTATCAAGACTCGCCGTTGCTTTCCAGGGTGCGGAATATCTATACGGATATTGCCGACGTTCCCGATCGTTACCGCTACGACCGAATCACAGCCGTTGCCACATTGGAGCATGTGTGTAACTTGCCCGACCTGATTGCGCGGAGCGGACTTCTGTTGGCAGGAGAAGGCGTTTTTCGGGCGAGTATACCCAGCGAAGGGACCTGGCTTTGGACGCTGGGCTGGACGTTGACCACCGGGTTGGAGTTTAAGCTGAAGTACGGGCTCGATTACGGGCTGCTTCTTAAACACGAACATGTAAATTCAGCCCAAGAGATTGAGGACGTCTTGTCGTACTTTTTTCAGGATATGACGTGCCGTGTATTCGGGCTTTCCAAGTCGATCTCCTTTTATCGGTATTATGAATGTCGCCTTCCCCACCTGGATAAATGTCGTGCCTTTTTAAGTAGGCCTTCCACCTGAAAAGACGCCGCACCGGGTGGGAATACCGCCCCACCGCTTCTTCGGGTTTTATCGCGTAGTTGTCCTTCGCCTCCTTTTTTCACCCCCAAACGTTTTCCCCCGTGCGTTTTTTCTTCTTGACGGTATCGGTATGCTTCGTCAGCATTCTGTCTTTCCATTTCACCCCTGCCAGTGTCGCCCAATCGACGAAATGGGTAGGCACCTGGAGCACGGCTCCCCAACTGGTAGAGCCGAACAATAATCCGCCCAGCCCCGGCTTGAGCAATAACACGATTCGGCAAATTGTGCGGGTATCGCTTGGCGGTGATACCGTGCGCATGCGGTTCTCCAACGAGTTCAGCACCAGCCCTGTCACCATGCAGGAGGTCCGCATTGCCGTCTCGCCATCGGGAAGGGACGCCATCGACCCCGGCACAGAAACGCTGTTGCTGTTTAACGGCGCACCGGATGTGACCATGGCGGCGGGCGGTGCCGTTATGTCGGACCCCGTTCCCTTTCCCCTGGAGCCGCTCACCACGCTGGCCATCACCATCTATTTTGGCAGTACCTCCCCCAGCGTGACGGGCCATCCGGGGTCGCGAACCACGTCGTATATCCTCACCGGCAATGCGGTGTCGAACGCCGATTTTTCCGGCGCGGTACGCACTGACCACTGGTATGTGATCAACACGATTGAGGTGCTTGCGCCCGAAGACGCTGCCGCCGTCGCCATCATTGGGGACTCCATCACCGACGGGCGTGGTTCCGGGACCAACGAACAAAACCGCTGGCCCGACGAACTGGCCAATCGCCTACAAGAAAACCCCGATACCCGGCAGGTGGCGGTGTTGAACGAAGGTATTGGCGGCAACTGCGTGTTGCGCCCGTGTCTGGGGCCATCCGCGCTTAGCCGGTTTAACCGCGACGTGCTCCAACAGAACGGCGTGCGCTGGCTGATCATCCTCGAAGGCATCAATGATATCGGCGGGTCTTCCGGGGCGGGGATTGGCAACGACCTGATCGACGCCTACACCGAAATGATCCATCACGCCCACCTCAATGGCATCTTCGTGTACGGCGCGACGTTGCTGCCCATGCAGGGCTCGTCCTATTTCTCCCCGCAGCGCGAAGCCGAACGGCAAATCGTCAACGACTGGATTCGGACGACCGATATGCTCGATGGCGTCATCGACCTGGACCTGGCGTTGCGCAACCCCGCCGACACGCTGCGCCTGCTTCCCGAGGCGGACGATGGCGACGGCCTGCACCCCAGCGAGGCGGGGCACCGCATGATGGCGGAAGCCGTGGACCTGGACTTGTTTCTGGGACGCGATCCGCTGGACTACACCGACGAAAGCACAACCCTGTTTTTTGAGCCTGAATGCGCCACGGTGGGGGCCAACTGGGATGTGTTGAGCGATGCCCTGGCTTCCGACGGCAAATTTGTGACCGTAAAGCCGGGAATTCAAAGCCTCACGGAAGCGCCAACCGGCCCGGAAAACCTCATCACGGTTCCTTTTTCGGTCGACAGCACCGGGGCGTATTCCGTCTTTGGGCGGGTCAACAACCTCACCTTTGATGATGACTCGTTCTGGGTGCAGATGGACGATGCCGGGTTTGAACTGCACAACGGCCTCGTCACCACCGGCTGGGAATGGGTTGACTTCGGCGATTTTGAACTGACCGCTGGGGCTCATACGCTCACCGTGGGATACCGTGAAGATGGTGCCCGCCTCGATAAGCTGGGCCTTTCGAATGCGCCTTTTGCGCCGCTGGGCCTGGGGGCAGACGCTGTTAACCGATGCACGTCGACAGGCGTGGAAAACGAAACAGAGGTGCCAGATGGGTTTAGGCTGGGCCAAAACTATCCCAACCCCTTTCATCCGGTCACAAGCATCGACTATTACTTGCCTCACCGGAGCGGCGTCACGCTGGAAATCTTCGACCTGAGCGGGCGCACGGTGGCTACGCTTGTAGACGGGGTGGAGCGCATCGGGAAGCAGACGATCACGTTCGACGGCTCCGACCTGGCGAGCGGGGTGTATTTTTATTGCTTATCCACCACCTCCGGCCTTGTCCAGCGGCGGATGATGGTGTTGGTGAAGTAACCCTGCCCGTTTGATTTTCGATGAGTGTGCCGCCTTGAGGTACTTATCGGCGGTGAGGTGTTCGAGGGGGTTTGCCATCGCTGCGAGGTGGTGCTATTTTTACAGACCCCGCTTGTCGCCTCTTGCCCGCTACGGGATGCCTGCGCGGGACCGTTCATCATGTAAAGCCCGGTACGGGAATACACCATGCGTATTGTGCACGCCGTTGTTGCCCTTGTTTTTCTGCTCATGGCAGCGATCCAACTCAACGATCCCGATCCCTTGTACTGGGCCACGGTCTACGTCGTGGTTGCCGCCATTCCGGCTGCCCGCGTCTTCGAGAAACGCTTGCCCGCGATATGGCTGGTGGCAGGCGGCATGGTCCTGGCCGGGATGCTCATGTCGTTTCCCGGCTTCATCGACTACCTGGGTTCGGGCGACTACGGCTCGCTCGGCGGGGCGATGATGGCAGAGAAGCCTTACGTCGAACCCGCCCGCGAATTTCTCGGCTTGCTCATCGCCGTCGGCTGCTTGGTGGCTTATCGGAGCCGGGGCACGTCGTGACAGGTGTGTGGTGCTTGTGTGTTTCTCTTCTTCCGTAAGTGCGTTGCCAGCAGATGAAAGCGGTCCTCGTTATCGACATGCTCGAAGATTTTTTTGGCGACGGGGCGCTGCGAACTATGCGTGCTGACCTGGTGACGCGGATTAACCGTCTTACCGCACAGGCACGACAGGTCAACCTCCCGGTGATTTGGGTGCGGCAGGCCTTTCGAGACGATCTGGAAGATGCGTTTCTGGCTATGCGTAAACACAACATCCGCATCACGATTGCCGGGACGCCCGGAGGCGAAATCCTCGCGGAGTTGCAGCGGGCACCTGATGATCACGAGATCGTGAAGAAGCGCTACAGTGCCTTTTTTCAAACCGAACTCGATGCCCGGTTGGCAACGCTGCGCGTCACCGAACTGGTGCTGGTGGGCGTCAATACCCACGCCTGCATCCGGACCACCGCCATCGATGCGTACCAGCGCGACCTGCATGTGGTCATCCCGTATGACGCCGTAGCCTCGCAGGACAGAGAACATCACGACGTGACACTGCGCTACCTCCAGCGCGAGATAGCCGAGGTGACGAGCCTGGACGATGTCTTGGCGCAGATGGTTTGTTAACCGGTCGCTTTCGCCTGTTTTTGTTGTCTTTACGCCTGTGTTTCGATAGCTTGTTTTGGGTGGGCATCTGCCCAGTCCTTCTGGTCAAACGAATCGTATTTTCCGTTGTCATGAGCCTGCTCTTCCCGAGAAACACGAGGCATGTATTCCTGTTGCTTGCTGTCGCTGTTATGCTTCCCCACATCGTTTGTGCACAAACCGCTGCTGATTCTGTTGCCATCCTCCGCACACTCGATTCCTGGAACCAGGGATGGGAAGAGGCTGATGCAGAACGCGCCGTTCAAGCATACGCCGACGACACGGACTGGACAAATGCGTTCGGCGACCGCGTGGTGGGGCGCGATTCGTTGCAGAAGACCCTTGCCTTTATCTTCAGCCTCGACTTTGTGATGGCAGGAGACTCTGGGGAAAATGAGTTCACGGATTTGACGTTTCTCACATCAGACGTGGCGTTGCTACGCAGCAAACTCGTGCGCGTAGGGCAGCAGGTGCGATCGGGAGAGACGATGCCAGATCGGCATGTGCATCACCTCCGCGTGTACGAACGCCGTAAGGGGGAATGGCAGATTGTGAGCCACCTGATCTCACAGGCACACGAAAAGCGTTGAGGCTGCCCGGTGCATCCATGCCGAAAGCCTGCAAGGAGTTCTCCGACGAAGTCATTCCGCGATGAACGATAAACGATTGCTGCTTCGCCACTTTCTTGCTGCGCTGGCCTACCGCACCCAGAAAGCGCTGCGTGGCGCGCCTGCCGACTTTGATTTCTTTGAGGCGGGGAACGCCGTGCGTACGCCGGCCGACCTCGTGCGGCACATGACGAGTGTATTGGGTTATGCGCGTACCTGTTTTATCGGCGGGCGGTACCGCGCCCAGGCGTTGCCTTCCTTGCAGGAAGAGATCGTGCGGTTTCATGCGATGATCGAAGATCTGGCGCAGCATCTGACGGAGGGCACGCCCTTGCGCGAGGGCATGACCGAAGAGCAGTTGCTGCAAGGGCCGTTCGCGGATGCCATGACGCATGCGGGGCAACTCGCGCTGTTGCGGCGGCTGGCGGGCATCCCCGTGGCCCCGGAGAATTTTATCGTTGCGAAGATCGACGCGAGCCGGTTGGGGCCGGATCAAGCAGATCCCGCTAGCCCCGATGCCGAGTGGCCCGAAGCTCCCGACGGATGGACCCCGCCCGGTGAGGCAAAGGCATAGCGCGGCTCCACGTCGTAAAACCAGAGCATCAATGGATGCGCTTTACTCATGGTCGCTTTTGCTTGCCCTGATTCTGGGAATCGGAGGGGTGTTGCTGGGCCTGTTTGTGGTGTGGCAGAATCGAACAAAGCCGGGCATAGCGGGAAGGGGGAATGGGGTGGCGTTCCGCACCGCGCGGGTGGGTGTGGTCGTAGGAAGTATCTGCCTGATCTTCTCCGTGATTGTGCATGGGCGATGGGGGCATGGGGCCGCCAGCGCTGAGCCCATGGATGCCGCCACGTTTGTGCAGATACATCCCAGCTTTGTGGTGGCGAGCATAGTGGTGCTGATCGGCGGTGGGCTCGTGCTTTACGCAAAGCGGCAGCAACAAAAGCAGCGGTCCTGATTCGGTATCTTTTGCCGAATGCGCCTGTCTCGCGGTTTTTTGGGAGAGGCCGTTTGGGGAAACCTGCTGTTTTTGCGTCATGGTTGATAGCCCCCGTTCAATGAGGGGATTCGCTGCACCCAATGGACGAGCAAGGACATCATGACCGACCAGCCCCATACGCCAGCTATGGCCACCGACCTACCCTCTCAAGAAGAAGCAACGCCATCGCGACTGTTGCTCTACTGGCTCGACGAAGATGCTTTTTACAACGCTAAAGAAATCCTCCGCGAGGCAGGCATTAAACTCGTCAGCAGCAAACTGACGCCGTGCCAGGTGCTGCGGGCGTCGGGCAACACGGTGGTGTATGCATCGCCCGCGATGTGGAGCCGGGTCTGCGTTCGGCAAGGCTCGTGGTACCGCGATTCTCGCCGGTTTGGGCAATACATGATGGTGAGTGCCCGGAAGCTGCCTGAGGAACTGGACGCCTACCTGGATGCTGAGCTCCGGGAATCTGACTTTATGCCCGACGCGCTGCCGTCCACCGACGAACTGCAGGCGCTGGTCGATTCGGAGGCATACCAAACCGCCAAGCCCGAGGCGTGGGAGGCCAAAACCGCGATGGATGCCTTCATGTACAAAACGCTCTTTACGCTGACACGCTTCTGGGGGTGGGGCGACAACCTGAAGCGGTACTGGCTCAGCCACAAGGCCACCCATGCCAACTTCCTGGCCCACCACTTCACCACGGAGATCGACGGTGAGGCGGTGCCTTATAGCGTGGCGACGAACGCCGGGATTTGCTCGTCCTGCGTCGAATATTTTAACATCGTCGACGACCAGTCGCGGAAGCTGGTGCGGGCATGCCCCGGTGCTGTCACCTTCGGCGGAGCCGAGCGGGATACGTACCTCGACATCATTCCGCTACCGCAAGTCACTGGGGATGGGCAAGCGCAGGGCGTTCCAGTGCTGGATGTGTGACCCGAACCTCGTTGTTTTGCGAAATGCGTTCTGGAATATTTGGGCCAAGAAAAAATCGCAGAACGTATGCCTTGGGAGTTGGAGGTAGGCAGAGAGGACCACTCATAATGCGGCGTTTTCGATCAGCATCACATCGCTGGTGGCGTGATCGACGGGGCTGTAGATGTGTGCTGCGCGTCGGGCGTGACGCTGGAGCATGCATTTCTATTCTTCGCGATTCCGAATGCCACCGTATTGCGCGTTTTGAGAGCCGGTCGAGGCGGAGGATTCACCAATCGATTTGGGGGCGTTAGCGGCAGGCCAACATATATTTGGGCTTTACGGGGTTGGTGATATTCCACGCTGCGTGTTCTACGGATCTTTGTGATGTTCTAACACATCAGGTTATCGTATCATGAGGGGGTAGCACACGTTCTCAGGGAGAGGTTTCCCGTCAAGCCATGAACCGAGTCATAAACTGGATCAGGGGATTTGCCAGCAGGCCAGAGGATTCCAGCGATGTCGCATTCACCAAAATGCTCATCGTAATTATTGCGCTCTGCTGTAGTGCATGCGGCCTCGTGTGGAGTGCGATGTATTATGCCGTTTTTGGATTTGGTTTAACCATGGTGCTACCCCTTTCTTTTGTCGTGATTGTGGGAGCAGCCATCGTTCTCGCCCATCGAATGGCGGATCATCGACCGTTGATTTATGCCCAACTCTTCTGTATCACATGGATCTCAGCCCTAATCCAATGGAGTATCGGCAGCATGGACCAATCGGGATTGGTCATTGCGTGGAGTTTTCTGGGACCTCTGGGGGCGTTGATTTTTCTTTCCAGCCGTCAGGCAATCGTATGGATGGCGATGTTTCTGGGCATCGTCATCATCTCAGCAGCCGTTGAGCCTGCGCTTTTGGGGTATTCCTTGGTCGTGTCTGACCCTACTCGCATCCTGTTCTATTGCATGAACCTTGGCGTTTCTACCAGTGTGGTCTTTGCCGCGTCAGCCTGGTTTGTTCACACCATTCAGCGAGAACGAGGGCGTTCGGAAAGCCTGCTGGAAAAAATCCGAACGCTTTTTGGTCAACATGTTTCTCGCGAGGTAGCCAATGAGTTGATCGCCAACGATGAGGGTGCATCGGAAAGCAAGAGCTATGAAGTGACGATCATGTTTCTCGATATTCGGGATTTTACCATACTTGCCGATTCTCGCGCTCCCAGGGAAGTTGCTAATTTTCAAAACACCGTGTTTAGCGAGTTGATCAACATTGTCAGGGCCCACAAGGGGATTGTTTTACAAATCCTTGGGGATGGCATTTACGCTGTGTTCGGCGCGCCGCTTGTGAATGAAACGCATGTGGTTGATGCCGTGAATGCCAGCTATGCCATGCTCGAAAAGACGAAGGAACTCAGTGAAGACGGCAAAATTCCCCCCATTAGGGTTGGGATTGGCTTGCATACGGGAAAAGTTATTGCCGGAGAATTGGGGAACGAGTATCGGAAGCTCTATTCCCTAACGGGTAGTAACGTGATTATCGCTGCTCGGATTGAACAATTAAACAAAGACCTGCAGAGCCAATTTCTTATTTCAGAGGCTATTTATCACGTCATAAAAGCGAGCGGACACCCGGTTACGAGCCATGGAGCGATAAAGCTAAAAGGCATCGCAAAGCCGGTAGGTGTTTATCAACTAGCATAAGGGAAGTGTCGGGCAACAGGTAGTTTGCGGTCCTGCTGGTTTTGCGTCAAGAACCTTTTTCGCCTCAAAACGCAGCGTTTTCCATCAGCATCACATCGCTGGCGGCGTGGTCGACGGGGCTGTAGATGATGTGCTGTTCGTCGGGCGTGACGCTGAAACCCCAACGGTCGAAGGGCTGCGAGGGATTGATGGGCAGCTTGGTGACAAGGTCGGTGGTGCCCGTGGCGAAGTCGAAGCGGTGGACGTGCAGGCTGTCCAGCAGCCGCTCCTGGGTGACGTAATACAGCGCGTCATCGGTGAGGTCCCAGTATGCAGCGTCTGCCTCGGGAAGCCATGCTTCTTCGGTGCCGCCGGGCGTCTTACGCCACAGCCCTGCTGCGTGGGGACGGGTGAAGAACAAAGTGCCATCGGTGGCACGTTGCCCCTTGCGTGCACCCTGCTGCGTGACTTGTTCCGCCGGACCCCCACCGAGCGGTTGTTTCCACAGTTGCCAGGTCCCGGTGCGGTCAGAGGCGAAATAGATGGCGGTGCCGTCGGGGGACCAGCGGGGCGCTACTTCGTGCGCGGGGCTGTCGGTGAGGCGCTGCGGTGGGCCACCGGCGGCATCAATCCGGTAGAGGTCGGCGTCCTGGCCCTGATGCACTTCAAAAAGCAGCCACCGTCCGTCGGGCGACCAACGCGGGCTGTTGATGCGTGTTGCGTTGATGGTTGTGAGTCGTAGTGGGTTGGCCCCGTCGCGGTCGCTGATCCACACGGCGTCCGTCCCCGTCCGGTTGGAGACAAACGCGATCTGGCGACCATTGGGCGAGACGCGGGGATGGCGGTCGGCTCGGGTGGAGGCAATCAGCCGCGTCGCCTCGGGGGAGGCGGCCTGGGTGCTCCCAATCGGCGTCTGCCACACATTAATCTCATACGCCCACGATACAAAGGCCATGCGGGTGCCATCGGGCGACAGCGTCAGGCTTCCGGGGTCGGCGACGGGGGCCGAGCGCAGCAAGGCAGGCGCGGTTTGACCATCGGGACTCAGCCGCCAAATGCCGCATGCCTCCGTGCGGCAGCCCGAGAGCAGCACATCGCCGTCTGGGGTCCAGGCGAAACCGTTGATGCGGGCCTGTTCAGGAAGCAAGGGGCGGGGGGGAGTAGCCGGGGTGGTGAGGTCCAGCACATGTGCCATGCCAAGGCCCCCATTGGTGTGTCGCATAAATAGCAACTGGGCGCCATCGCGGGAAAAAACAGGCATCGTGTCGCCAGCCTCCGTGGCAGCAGGCGTAGTGAGGGGACGCGTGCTGTAATCGGCGAGGTTCAGGGCGAAAAGCCGCTGGACCCGCAAGGCCGAGTCGGGCGCGGCGAAAACCACTTGCTGCCCGTCGGGCGACCACGCCAGCCCGGTAACCCGGCACGATGTGTCGATGAGTTTTCGCGAGGCCCCGCCTTGTGACGGGATGTGATATAAGCCACACGCCTGCTGCCCATAGCTGAAATAGGCGAGGGACTCGCCATCGGGCGACCATGCGGGAAACAACTCGGCGCCCTGCTGCTGTGTGAGGGCGACCGGGGTTTCGGCGTGGATCTGCTGCACGAACAGGTTTGAAGGGACGCCCTCCTCATCGAAGGCCACAAACGCCAGCCGTTCGCCATCGGGCGAGAACGTCGGAGAAATCTCGATGCCGGGTAAAGTGGTGACGGGGCGCAGTGAGGGAGAAAGAAGCGAGGCAGTGGGTGTGAGGGTGGAGGAAAGCAGGACGGCTCCAAGAATAAAGAGGACGGTGCCTGCAAGGGTCCACGGGAGCCAGCGGCGGGCCGGGGTGGTTGTTGGCGCTGGCGTGGCAGGCATCGACACCGAAAATGTGGGCACGCCATCGCCGGAAGGAGCAGGCGGCGGGGCAACGGGAGGTGCGGTGTGGATCGGGGCAATCAGCCGGTAACCGACGCCGCGAATGGTCTCGATGACGCGCGGCTGCCGAGGGTCGTCGTCGAACAGCTTACGCAGGTCCGAGATGGCATTGGTCAGCGAATGCTCGGTGACGATGGTGTCTTCCCATACCGCATCCAGCAGTTCCTCGCGCGTGACCACGTCGCCGCGCTGTTCGGCCAGCGAGACGAGCAGCCGCATGGTGCGGGGCTCCAGTGTGTGCGTGCCCGCCGGGCCCACCACCCGGTTCAGGCGGGGCTGGATTTGCCAGGCTCCGATAGAAAATGCAGCGGTCATGCGAAAAGCAGGATGCGTGGAACGTCAAGATCTGTGCCGCCAGCCTGGAAGGCAAGGGAAAAAAGGCCTCACCGCGTCTGCAAAAAGACGCCTTTGGCTAACCTTGAGGCAAACTTTAGCCATTCTGGAGGCTGCGGATACGATGGTTGGCTATGCTTTGGTTGCCGCCTTCCTTTTTATGTCATCAACTATATCTCCCAAAGACCTGATCCGCATGATGATCTTCAAGCCTGTCTTCCTGCTTGCCGCCCTGCTGGTGCTGCCGCTTGCCGCTCGCGCCCAGACCGCCAACGACGGTCACCTGTTTGACCAGGGCCGCGCCATGACCGAACGCAGCCCCCGCGCCTCCGACGTGATCGATCGTATGAAAGGCTACCTCGGGCAGTGGGACGTCGCCGTCACGACCTATCCTACCGACACCACCACGGTTACGAGCCAGGGCCAGGCCGAGGTCACCTACATGAACCGGGGCTATGCCTACCAGGAGCGTCTGCACGTGCCCGGTTACGACGCCGAAGGCACGGCAGCCAGCATGATGTCGTTTCTATCCTTCGATCCCACCAACAACGTATGGGCACTCGGCGAAGCGAGCAGCTACACCGAGAGCATTAGCATGTACAACGGTGATTTCGAAGGCGGTAAACTGACGCTGGGCACTGTGCTCCGGGAGCGGGGTGGCACCCAACTGACGCATTACCGCCTTACCTACACCTTTGCGGGAAGCAACCAACTCACCATCTTGCTCGAATCGTCCACGGGCAACACCACCGCGTGGAAACCGGTGGAGCAGCGCGTGTATCAGCGCCGGACACCCTCCGACACGTTTATGGCGACCATGGACGGGTATGGCGCGGCAGCGTCCGACCTGCCGGAAGAAGCCCACGAGTTTGACTTCTTGCTAGGCACTTGGGATGCGGTACATAACATGCTGTTTGGCGGACAATGGATCCAGTTCCCCACCAATGCCACCGCCGTGCGGGCCCTCGGTGGTAGCGCCATCCTGGAGCATTCGTGGTTCGACCTTGACCCCAACCTGCCCGATGCGGCGACCTCCATCATTCGCATCTACAACCGATCCATGCGCCGTTGGGAGTCGCTCTATTTGCAGAACCGGAGCAATTCTTTGCTGTTTTTCGGTGGGGCGAAAGACGGGGAGGATCTGGTTCTGCATATGTTTGAATCGCATACCGCCGACCCGCCCATCAGCCGCTTTGTCTTCCACGACATCGGCACGGATACGTACGCGTGGTACGCCCAAAACAGCACCGACCGGGGCCGCACCTTCAACAAGACGTGGACCATCGAGTTTACCCGACGGACAGGGGAGTAGGACGGCGGAATTAGGCGTCGGCGGGAAGTACCAAGAGGGCTTTGAGGATGGCGATGACCAACTCTTTGCGCTTTTGAGGCGGCCATTGCTCCCACACTTGCTCGCCTTCCATATTAAGGGCGTAGTAATAGACATTGGAACCGCGCTCTACATACCCGACGAGCCAGCCCATCTCGCGGGTGGGCGTTACCTCCGCCGTACCGGTTTTTCCGCTCAGGCGGTAGGTGTCGGTTTCTTCCAGCACCATGATGGCCTTAAGGATCGCCGTGGTGCGTTCGGAGACGCCGAGATCACCCGTATAAACGCGGCGGAGGAACGCCACCTGCTCTTCAGGGGAAATCCGCAGGTCGCCTTCTAGCCAGAACAGGTCGACGGTGGGCGTTAAGGCTTGGTTGCCATAGGCAAACTGTGCGACGTACGCGTCCATGCGTTCGGGACCGATGCGGCGGGCGATTTCCTGATAGTACCAGTACACCGAGTTCTGAAATGCTGTGCGCAGCGTCGGGTCTTGTGTCCATGCCTCGGGCCACCATTCTTGCGGGGTGGTTTTATTCGGGTCAAACGGAAGAGAAAAATCCGGCCCGTCGGCCACTCCTGTTTCCAGCGCGATAAGGGTGTTGGGGATTTTAAACGTGGAGGCCGGGAGAAAGCGGGAGCGGGCGCGTTCGGGGTTATGGATGCGAATGTGTCCCGTTTGCCCGTCGACCAGCACAAACGTGCCGGGGCCATCCACGGAGGCAAAGAAGCTGTCGAGCACAACGGTTTCAACAAGGGGCGACGCCGGGGCTGGTGGTTCCGGGGGCGGCGGTTCGGCACACCCGACAAGCAGGACGACAAGTAGCAGGGCAGGGAAAGACAGACGCATGAAGGGAGGCAAGAGGTGAAAGCCCAAAGACAACGGGAGGGCTCCTATGTTGCTCGGGTATGTCTTTATTCTGGGGTGTCGTGCCGAACGTAGCGGGCGCGCTGGACGACTTGCCACGGGGCGTCGGCCCTAGGCGACATATAGAACGTCACCGAAAATGCCGAAGGGCTGAGGTCTGAGTAGACGTGTCGGGTTCGCAGCAGGCGGGTGCCGAGGTCGCGCTGCCAGGTGAACACCAGCGAATCGGCCTGCATTTGCCCCGCCGATTGGGTAAAGCCGCCATGTTCGGAGTCGATGCGGACGCGTTCGTAGTGGCCCATCATCGGTGCGCTGATCATGGTGAGCGCCTGAAAGGGGTGGTCATTCAGTGTGCCCTCAAAATGTTCAACCAGCACACAGCCCAGCACGTCCTGCGTGATCTGCGCCTGTGCTTGCGACTCCGCGAAGACACCGGGTGCGGTGCGATATGTCCAGGCAACGTCCCATGTCCCTTCGAGGGCTGTGAGTGGGCTGTCGGCCATAAGGTCACAGGCGGGTGTTTCGAAAGGCTTGGCGGTTGTCACAGAAGTCAAACAACCAAGGACAAGCAGGTTGATCAAAAAAGAGAAGGGGGTCATAGCTGTTCTTTATGGCGGCGATGCAGCGCACGCGGTGGTTTTTTGGCTCCGGCCACAGGTTTCCGGTGGCATCCATTGCCATGCCATACGGACGCTGTAGCACCGCCGTTGTGGCAAGGGATACCTCCGTTGTTCTCCAGAGACGGTAGCGATCCATTCTTGAAAAAGATACCGGGCCGAGGTAAGACATGCAGCATGCAAGAATGTTGCTTTTTTAGCACCAATGTTAGTGCGCTGACAAAACACGGGGCTCCTTAACTCTTCTCGATAGAACAGATCACTTTGCTAACGTTGTTATCGTGTGCCAGGGGGTAAGCGGAAGATGCTGGGCTGCAGTTTGTTCAGGGTTTACCCTTTCTCGCATCGCGGCGCGGTAGACATCGGTTGCATACGAACTGGGTTCGTCGAGGGTTTGAATGTAGTCGCCCGCCCACAGGAAACGATCCGGTTGGACGAATGCGTTGATGGCTCCCTCACTCCCAATGCCATCGAGGGGGTAAAGCAGTAGCTTCCCGTTTGCAAACGAAGTCGCTTTTTCGACGCCCCGGAAGGAAAAGGTGACCTCACGGCGTCGTGCCTCCAACACGTCCGGCGCGCGTGTCCACGGACGCTCCACCACGCGGCGCAGCAACGACTCCGACATCGCATGCGAAACCACGGTGGCTCCTTGTGCCACCCAATAGCGCACCCCGGCAATGTGGGGCCAGGCCAGATCTGTTACGACGAGCACAATGGGTGTGTCATCGGTCAGGTTGAACAGTTGTTTGGCCCAGTCATGGTCTTGCTGTGCACGGGCTTCTCCCTGGGTGGCATCCAGGACATATAGCGTTCCCTCCAGGTAGGTGATGGCTTCGGTGTACCCTCGGTTTGCAAGGAGGTAGGTCTGTTCTGATACCTGCACAGTGTCGGGAGGAGTGGGGCGTAAGAAGGCGGGCGTTTGGTCAGGCAACGCCGGGATATGTTCATCAAGGCGCAGGGGCATCTCTTCGGAGGCAGTGGCCCACTCCATGATGCCTGTCGTGCGAAGTATTTCAGCCTCGCCATCCACCAGACGGTTGCTGGAGAGCGGCACAAACGCGGTATCCATTTGCCACCAGGTGGCATACACGTATTCGACGTGCACCTGTCCCCACAAGTAGTGGGCTTCTTCTCGATCCAGCTTCACCGGAAAGTGGGTTTTGGGGTCAAGATACAACCGCTCGGGGCCCGTTTCCGTGGCACGTTCCAGGACAAGGCGGGGGAAATCGCGGTACGTGCATTGCTGCTCCAGGACAAGGTGGTCGCTTTGTTGAAAATCGAAAAGCACCGCCCACGGATTCAGGTGGCGATCAGCGCCAAAAGAAAAGGGAACAGGTATCATCTGGTCGTCGCGTACCATCACGTTCTTGGTCGCATTGCGCATGACGGTCATTTCCGTGCGTCGTCCCATGCCGGGATAGGTGAGGCGCATCGTGCTGCGTTCCGTGCCGGTAGACGGATCATACAACAGGTCGTGGTCCTGCATCGCCATCAGGTAGGGCGGATAGGAACGGTCAGACTGATAGTTCTGGTTAAGGACATCGATGGTGACATAATGAAGCACCCGGTTGGCAGCATGATTGAGGCCTACGGCGTCGATCGCGTGTTGCAGCACCGCCTGGGCGTCGTGTCCGTGAACGGGCGTGCAGGCTTCATCGGTTTGTGCATAAAGTGGATGGGAGAAACAAAGCGAAACAACCAGGAAAAAGAGGAGGCGATACATCACACAAGGAGTTGGTGGAGAACAGACAACGTGCAACCTGTACCCACCTTCTCAGGTACAGGCAGCGGCATATGAACATCGTCTCTTTGCAGGGCCAAAGTCCTGAGAAGTCGCTGAGACTGTCCTGAAATCCGCCTGAGAACCGCGCTTTTATGGAAACCAGAGAGTCCCTTCTGTCCCTGCCCGCTGAGAGCTTTGAAATGCTGGGGTGGATGGTGACGCCTGCGCTGCATCGCATGGAGCGGGGCGGAACGGTGCGGCTGCTGGAACCGAAAGTCGTGGAGGTGTTGGCGGTGCTGGCGGCACGGGCCGGGACGCCTATTACCCGGCAGGAGTTGCTGGATACGGTCTGGGCCGACGTGGTGGTGACGGATGATGTGCTGACGCGGTGTATCTCGGAGCTGCGCAAACTTTTCGGCGACGACGCCCGCAATCCTCATGTGATTGAGACGTTGCCGCGCATTGGCTATCGCTTGCTGGCTCCGGTGCGGTGGCTGACGGACCCGTCGGCTTCTGGCGATTCATTGGGCTCGTTGCCCCTTCCTGTACCTGTACCGACGACTGCGCCCGCAGGCATCAAAAAGACAGGGCATCCTGTCCGATGGATGGTGGGGGCTGTTGTTGGTGTGCTGGTCTTGGGACTGGGCTTTTGGATGGGCAGCCTGGAGCATGAGGATTCCGCACCTGTTTTCGTATCGCCAGTGGCATTGCGGCCCCTCACCACCGATCCGGCACAAGAAGTACACGCCCGCGTGTCGCCCGATGGGGAACGCGTGGCCTATGTCAGCGATGCCTCCGGGGCGTTTAACCTCTACCTGACCGATTTCCAGCCGGGAAGCACGCCGCTACAATTGACTGATGACCCAGTGCCTGAGCGAAGCCCCGTCTGGTCGCCGGATGGTACCGAAATCGCCTTCATTCGTCAACATGAGAACGTGTGCCAGGTCCTTCGGATGCCCGCCCTCGGGGGGCCTGAAACCCTCGTCGCGTCGTGTGCCTCGGCACGCTATGCCACCCTCGACTGGTCGCCGGATGGAAGCTGGCTGGTACTGGATGATCAGATGCCAGGCGAGACAGGCACGGTGCTGCATCGCCTCGATCTTGAAACGGGGCACTTGGCTCCGTTTAACTATGACCGCACGGGCAGCCGAGGCGATTATTATCCGCAGGTCTCGCCCGACGGGACCCGGCTTTCGTTCTTGCGCAGTTTGGGCGAGGGGCAAACCGACTTGTTTGTGTTGCACCTCGCGGACGGAGAGGTGGAGCGCCTCACCACGTTGTTGCAACCGATCAGTGCGCAGGCGTGGTCGCCGGATGGTACCGCGATTTTCTTCATCGAGGTAGTTAACGGACAGCCCATGTTACGCCGCTATGATGTGGCGACGGCGACCACGACCTGGGTGCCAGTGCTCGACGTTGGCTATCGGTTGAGCATAGGCAGCGAACGGATGGTGTTCGAGCAGCGCACCGTACGGATGAACTTGTACCGTGTGGAGCAAGACGAGGTGCTGACTCCGTTGGCCGCTTCGTCTGCAACCGATAGGTTGCCCACGTTCTCTCCCGACGGCCAGCGCCTTGCCTTTCTTTCAAACCGGAGCGGTTCCTATCAGGTGTGGGTCCGTCGGGCAGAAGGCGGCTTGCCGCAACCCCTCACGGCTTTAAACGGCGTCGTTTTTTCGCCCCCGCACTGGTCACCCGACGGCCAGCGTCTGGTGCTGACCACGTTTGAAGAAGGCCAGGCCGAGGTGTATGTGGTGGATGCGTTCGGAGACAAACCCCGTTTGCTTACCGATCACCCTTCCAATGAGGTCTATCCCAGTTTTTCAGCCGACGGACGCTGGGTGTATTTTGGCTCGGATCGGACAGGGTCGATGGAGATTTGGAAGCAGCCCGTGGGGGGCGGTGAAGCCAGGCAGGTAACAACGCAGGGTGGCCTGATGGCGCTGGAAGCGCCGGATGGGACGGCGCTGTATTATACCAAAGAAGGGGTGCCGGGTGTGTGGAAAAAGGAAGACGCGGCACAAGAGCAGTTGGTACAACCTGCCGTAGACCTTTCCATGCTAGGGCGTTGGTGGCCCAGCCCTGAGGGTTTGGTTGCTTTGGTCGAGCAGCCGTTCGAACGAACGACCCATCATCTTATCGTGACGAACGCGAGAAAGACGGACACGCTACGGGTTTTGCACGACCTTCGGGTGGGGAGCGGGAGTGCTTTTCATCCGGCAACGCAGCAACTGGTCGTCCCCCGGATCGATCACTACGAGGCCGACTTGCAGTGGATGCCTGTGCCTCATTAGCTTTCTCTGGAAGATTAACGGGCTCAAAACGTCTCGCCTGCTACCAGCAAGCTATGCGCAAACCACATCGTCGGTACCTGCCCATGGAGGTCGCCCGTGGAGCGAGGGCGGTCGAGGTAGTACTGGATGTCCTGGCTCTGCCCAGTGCCCACACACACATCGGTGAGTTGCCCCTCCGCGTTGAGGTAACCCGTGAGTGCCGTCCACGCTTGGCGGTAGGCAGGGCGAAAGGCATCTTCTGGAAGCAACCCGCGCCGCACGCCCGTCGCCATCGCGTAGCCAAACATGGCCGTCGAAGACGTTTCTTTCCACGCGCTTTCCTCGTTGATGAGCTGCCGCCACATGCCGTCCTCGGCCTGGTACAGCAGCAGCGCGTCCATCATTTTGCGGTAGCCCGCGAGGATGGCGGCATGGCGCGGATGATCCGGGGGCAGTTCGGAGAGGATTTCAGCGAGCCCGGCGGCCACCCAGCCGTTGCCGCGCCCCCAGAAGAACGGAGCCTCGGGGCCGTGATAAAACAGGCCGTTCGGTTGTTGCAACTGTTGCAGGTAGACGTCGGCCTCCACGGCGGCGCGGTCCAGGTAGGTGGTGTCCTGAGTGCTGCGGTACGCCTGCACCTGCAAGCTGCCCACCATCCACACGTCGTCAATCCAGAAGCGCGACTGGTGCGTCAGGCCCTCGGGAAGCGGGTCTTCCCACTGATGGTCCGCGAGGTCGAGCCCTTCGTCCCACTTGGCTTCGTCGCCGTAGGTCATATAAATTTGGAGCGGCAGGATGCCATAGACGCTGGCGTCCACATGGTCGGCTTCTTTCAGCGAATCGGTGCCGGGCACGGTTTCGTAACGGGCCAGCAACTGGTGCAGCCGCGTTTCGTCGTCCAGGTAGTCGGCAAGACGAATGGCTGCGTAGCCCGCAGCGGCTTCGGCATAGTGAATGCCTGTGAAATGGTTCGCCCGATAGATCATGTAGTCGTCGCGGGCCAGCAGGTCGTCGATGATACGCGGGCCGACATCAGCCGGAGCAGGTGCGGCTAATTCGGCTACAGGGGGAGGTGTTGGTTCTTCGGCAGCGGGCTGGCAGGCCGAAAGGAGCAGACAAGCAACGAGGCAGGTTAGCGCAAAGAGGCGATGGGAGAAAAGGGAAAGCATGGTCGGGGGATAGGATGGCACAGCGGGTGGTCTGGCCCAAGGTATCATTTTTTCCCGGCGATTCCCAGAGTGCGGGCTGTGGGATCAATCCCGCGTATGGACAATCGCAAAACGCTCGGTAAACGCCGACCGGGTGCCTTGCCAGTGCATCTCGTCGCCCCGAATCTCAACGATCCAGTAGGAATCGTCGCCTTCGCCCGTATCGCTGTCTAGATATAACTCATTGGTTGCTGCATCGAGGGTCCAGCGGCCGGTGTTGCGTCCATGTGGATCGCCATCGCTTACAAAGGTGCCATCGGGGGCAAAGGCCACCCAGCGGTTGTCAGCCGGATTGTGTTGTGCCGTTACGTCTTCCCCGTTTTCAAGAATGGTTTCCATCGCCCACCGCCCCGCTAGTTGCGCCGCTACCTCGTTCGAAGCAGTTTGGTTGGCGGTGGCGCAGGCGGGTAAGCACAGCAGCAGGAAAACTACAACGAGGCGGGGCATAGAGGCCGTCGGGTGGGGTGAGTTGGTAGCAACGAAAAGGGGACCGAGGCGGAGGGGAAAGGTTGCTACGCCTACGGGAAGGCCGCGATACATTCGATCTCGACCCGCGCATCCAAGGGGTTTTGCTTCACGGCAATGGTAGAACGGGCGGGGGTGTGTCCGTCGAATAGCTCGGCATACACCGCGTTCATGCCCGCAAAGTCGGCCATGTCTTTCAGGAAGACGGTGGTTTTGACCACGTTTTGCAGCGTCAGCCCCAACCCTTCGAGCACGATGGACAGGTTGCGGAGTACCTGCTCCGTTTGTTCACCGATGGTGGTGCCGACGAGTTGCATCGTGGCGGGATCGAGGGGCGTTTGGCCCGAGCAAAAGACGAGGTTACCTACCCGGATGGCATGGCAGTACGGGCCAATGGCCGCGGGGGCACCTTCTATGTTTTCTATGGTCATGGCGTGGTGTCAGGTCGTTGCTGAAAGTTCAAATGCGCCCAGTGGAACGGCCCGCCCATTGAGCAAGGCGTCGACGCGGTGTGCGCCAGGGTAGTGGGTGCGGGTGCTCATGTTAGAAACCCAGATGGTTTTTTGCAGCGACCGCTGTTCTTGGGGCGCCAGTTCCAAGGCGCTGAGCTTAAACACCTTGGGGCGCGTACTGCCGTTGGCTTTGACAAAATGCACCTGAAAATCAACCATCACACGCTGGGATGCAAGGTGGGTATTGACGACGCTGAAAGCGATGGTCACCTTCCCGCCGATGGTGGCTTGGGCAGGCGTGAGGCGGACGTCCTTCACATCGAGGTGTTCGCTGCTGCCGTAGCCCAGCACGGCCAGCGCGTCGGCGTCGCCGCGTTTGACAGCGGTGCGCAGAGCGTGGCGGACCAGCCACTGGCGTTCCTCGCTGGCTTCGTGCATCCACGCACGCGCCGTGTCCACGAGCAGTGCCGGGTGGTCCTTGCCGATATCGTTCAGGTTGTTCGCCACCGAGCGGCGCACGTACAGCGACGGGTCGTCTTTGAGCAGTTCCAGCAAATCTAGCACCGGGTGCGGGTCTTTTTGAAACATGCGCAGCCGCGACGCCCACGGCAGCCGGGGCCGCGTGCCCTCCGAGACCAGCCGCCGGACATGTTCGCTGGGGTCCTGGGTCCATTCGCGGAGGCGGGCTAGGGTGGCGTCGGGGTGGTGTTCCAGGAACGGGCGGATGCTGAACTCGGCGGTGAAGCGCTGGGTCAGTTCGTGCTGCGCCCGCATCGACACCTCGAAGTGATTCAGGCCATGCGTGGCAACGAACATCGTGTGGGGCATGTAGAGAAACGGAGCCATGCCGTGACCTTCGGTGGTCGCCAGGGGTTCATCCAGCGAAGCCAACAGGATGTCCACTGCCTGTGGAAAATCGGTGGGTAAATGCCGGTGTAGCGCCTCGGCGATGTGTTGTCCACGGGGTTTGAGCTCCAGCGCCTCGTAGCCGTCCAGCGCATCGTGCAGGAACGATTCGGTGGGAAACGCGGGGTGCACCGCCGCGATCATGCGGGCGATGGTGCGGGGGATCTTCGGTCCGTACTGGTTTTTCAGAGGTTCGGCCATGTGGATTGGTCGCGGGTGGTGGTTCTAACGTGGGTCGCCACGGGGGGCGACCCCTACGGGTGGTCTTTTTACTCGTTGGGGGTATTGCCGGGCGTGCGACGCGCCACGGCGCGTCGGTACGGGGTGCCGTTTTGGATTTGGGACTCCCCATTCCCCCCTTCTCACCCCCCTTCCCCCATCCCTCAATAATAGGTTTCAATGTGGTAGCCAAATTGTTTATCCTGGGCGGTCATCTTGATGAGGTGGGCGAGGCGTTTTTCGTATTCGCCGGGGCGGCGGCGGGCGGTGTCGACGAAGGCAATGCGGATGCGCTGGTAGGCGTCGGAATAGCGCTGGAAGTTGGCCCACACCTGCGGCTCGGCCTGGAGTGCGGTGCGGATGTCGTCGGGGAAGGCGAACGGTTTGGCCAGCACCTCGGCGACGGACGCGGCCACTTCGGGAAGCACCTGTCCGGCAGGGATGAGACGGCGAAGGCGCTCTTTGTTTGTCTGTGAGTAGCCGCTGGTGGGTTTGCGCGGCGTGTAGCGGTGTGCGAGGCGGGTTTCGTCGAGCGCCTTGCGCAGGCCGTCAATCCAGCCCACGCACAAGGCTTCCTCCACGGCATCGTTGTAGGGCACGCTGCGGATGCCGGTAGCTTTGCGGTGCAAGACGAGCCAGATTTCGTCTTTGGTGGCGTGGTGTTCGTGCAGCCAGGCCCGCCATTCGGCGCGGGTGGCCACATACACCGTTTCGGTGATGTCCATATTTAAGAAGGTGGCGATTCCGACAGATATTCAAAACAGGTTTTTCGTTTCCATAATACGTTGGCAGGTGTGACACCCCCGTTTCCTAGCCGTTATGAAACCTACGCTTTTCTTGCCGCCGCTGGCACGTGTTGTGGGATGGACGCTGCTGCTCCTTATGATCCCCCGGTGGGTGCAGGCCCACGTCAAATGGTTTAGCGAGTTTAGCTTCGCGCACCGTCCGCTGACGCTTTCGGAAGCGGTGACGCCGCTGTTTCTGGGCCTCGCCGTGCTCAGCATGGTGGTCATTGGATATTGTGTGTTGCTCGACTACCGCCTGAAGGACGCCCGGTGGTACACCCGGATTCAGCAATGGTTGGCAGGCTATGAGGAGTACAGCACCTTGGTGATGCGCATCGGCATCGGGGTGGCGCTGCTGCTGGCATGGCAGGCGGACGCGCTGCTTGCCATCGAACTAGCGCTGCCCGCGGCGTGGATCGGGTGGTTTCAGTTTGGCGTGGCGTTTTTGCTGCTGTTCCGGCGCACGGTGCCGCTGGCCGGTGCTGGGTTGCTGGGGCTCTTTGGGGTCGGCATCTTGCAGGCCGGGGCGTTTCACATGCTCGATTATGCCTTTTTTGCCGGCGCGGGCTACTTCTTGCTGGTGCGCAGTTGGTTCAGCGAGCGGGTGCAGGCCACGGGGCTCCCGGCGCTGTATCTGAGCGTGGGCTTCTCGCTGTGCTGGGCCGCGCTCGAAAAGGTGATCTACCCGCAGTGGGGGCGCTACGTGTTGGAGCAAAGTCCGCACCTCACGCTCGGCTTTGATATCGATTTTTTCCTCCTCGCCGCCGCCTTTGTGGAACTGAGCCTGGGCTACCTGCTCATCATTGGCCTGCTCGAACGCCCGATGGCGCTGACCGTGACGGTGGTGTTTTTTACCACTACGCTCATCTTTGGCAAGCTCGAAGTGATCGGGCACACGCCCATCCACGCCGCGCTGATTGTGTTCCTGCTCGAAGGCCCTGGCAAGATCTACCGCGCGCCGTACACCTTCCATCAGCGACTGCCGCTGCGCATGGCGTTTGCCGCCGTCAACTTCGCCGTGATGCTGACGCTGCTGTTGGTGCCCTATGCCTACGGCGCGATGCAGCGGTACGAACGGGCATTGGCCGAGGGACCGTCGCATGAACATCCGCCCATTGAACTCACCGCGCCTACGCCCATTCCCACCGTTACGCTGACCGTGCAGCCTGACCCCATCGACGGTTGGAACCTGCATCTGGCCACCACCGATTTTCGTTTCGCGCCGGACGGCGTCGGGGGCCCGCCGGTGCCGGGCGAAGGCCATGCCCACCTGTACCTTAACGATGAAAAAATTGCACGGCTCTACGGAAACTGGTACCATATACCGGCTCCGCCCCCTGGCACCTACACCCTGCGCGTGACCCTGCACGCCAACAACCACGGGATGTTTTTGCACGAGGGGGCTCCCATCGCCGACACGTATCTCCTCACCATCGAGCCTTAGGTTGCCATGCCTCGCGTAGGCGTTTTTCTTTGCTGGCTGTTCATCGCCGGGGCGGCGTCTGTCCAGGCACAACCGGCAGAAGCAGAGACGGACCATCAAACCGGGACGCTGCGGATTGTGGTGGACAACATCGAGGAGGCCAAAGGAGCCATCGCGGCGGGTCTTTTCCGGGGACAAGAAGCCTACGAGGCGATGAATAACGCCTATTCTTCGGCCAAATTGCCCCTCACCGACACCACCTGCACATGGATCGTCGAAGGGCTTCCCTACGGCGATTATGCCGTGACGCTTTACCACGACAAGAATAACAACGGCGAACTGGACAGCAACCTCTTACGCATCCCGAAGGAGCCGTATGGGTTTTCCAACAACGCCCGCCCCACGTTCGGCCCGCCGGGCTTCGAGGCCGTGAAGGTCACCGTCGCCGCACCCGATACAACGATCCGCATTACCCTAAACTGAACGCGTCTTCTTTCCCCTGACGCCATCGCCTGGAGGACGATTTATGCTTGAAGTGGAGCACCTTCGTAAGCAGTACGGCACCTTCACGGCGGTAGATGATGTTAGTTTCACGGCCCAGCCGGGGCAAATTTTTGGGCTGCTCGGCCCCAACGGCGCAGGCAAGTCGACCACCATCGGCTGTATCTCGGGTTTGCTCAAGCCCACATCGGGGCATATCCGTATCCTTGGGCACGATGTCGTCACGGCAGGCACGGCGTCGCGGCAGCAACTCGGGGTGGTGCCGCAGGATCTGGCGTTGTACGAAGACCTGCCCGCCCGCGAAAACCTGATGTACTGGGGCGCGGCGTATGGCTTGCGGGGGCAGGCGCTCAAAAGCCGGGTGGATGAGGTGCTGAATGGCATCGGCCTGCTAGACCGCGCCAGCGATGCCGCCGGGACGTTCAGCGGAGGCATGAAGCGGCGGCTCAACTTCGGCTGCGCCATTGTGCATCGGCCCAAGGTGTTGTTGCTGGATGAACCCACGGTGGGCGTGGACCCGCAGTCTCGCGAGCGGCTGCTGGACCTGGTCCGCGAGCAAGCCGAGGCAGGCACCTGTGTGGTCTATACCACCCACTACATGGAAGAGGTGGAGCGGCTCTGCGAGCAACTGGTCATCGTCGATCACGGGCGCGTTATTGCCGCCGGGACGCTGGCCGAACTGCGGGGCATGATGGGCGAGCGCGACGTGCTGCACCTCACGGGCGCATTCGATGCCGACGCCGTGCGCACGGCCTTTAAGCCGCTGGAAACGGTGCAGGTGCTCCATGCCGAGCCGGAGCAGCTACAGCTTTCGGTGCAGGATGCTCCACTGCATCTGGCCACCATCTTCGACACCCTTAACAACATCGAGGCGACGATACGCAGCACCACGCTCTCGCAGCCCAACCTCGAAAGCCTGTTCATCAAGCTGACGGGCAAAGCCCTGCGCAAGTGAGCCATGTCATTCGTTCGCTTCGTCGTAAAAAAAGACCTCCGGCAGTTGCTCCGCCATCCCCTCATCCTGCTCTTGTGGGCCGGGATTCCGTTTGCTATCGGCACGCTGATCACCCTGATGTCGAGCGGCGGTAGCCTGCCGAAGGCGCAGGTTCTGGTGGTAGATGAAGACGAAAGCCTCGTAAGCCAGGTCATCGTCGGGGCGATGGGGACGGGGCCGGTACAGGAGATGATTGAACTGGAGACGGTGTCGCGGGCAGCAGGCGACGCGCGTATCGAGGAGGGCGACGGCACCGCGCTCCTGATTATCCCCGATGGGTTTGGCGATGCTTTTTTGGCCGAGACGCCGACCGAGCTCACGCTGCGCACCAACCCCGCGCAGGTGGTGCTGCCGGAACTGGTGGAGCAGGGCACCCGCGTGCTGGTGGATGGCGGCTTCTATCTCCACCGTATCCTCGGTGATGAACTGCGGGTGGTAGCCGAAGGCGACACCACCACGGCGACGGTGACACAGGCTGCCGCAACCACACTCCGCGCCAGCCAGCGGCTCAAACCGTATCTGTTTCCGCCCGCCATTCAGGTAGAAGCCGCCGTCGAGGACGCAAATGCCTTTCCTGTCACCTTTGCGTTTTTGATGATGCCCGGCATGCTCATCATGGCGCTGCTGTTTACGGCGCAGGGGCTGGGGATTACGTATTGGGACGAGCGCGAAGGCGGTACGCTGCGGCGGCTGGCAGGCACGCCCACCAGCGTGACGTTGTTGCTGCTGGGCAAACTGGTAGCGGGTGCGTGCATCACGGCGGTGATCTGTGCGGTGTTGCTGGCAATAGGAATGGGCTACCACGGCTTGCCCTGGACACGCTTCCCGCTGGCGCTCGTGTGGATGGTGACGGCGGGTATGGTCTTTTATTTGGCGCTGGCGCTGGTACAGTTTCTGACCCCGCATCGGCGGGCGGGCACGTTTGCCACCAACCTCATCACGCTGCCGTTGCTGATGGCGGGCGGCAGCTTTTTCCCGATGGAGACCATGCCGGGCTGGTTGGCGCAGGTGGGGCAATGGACGCCCAACGGCTACGCTCTCACCCAACTGCAAGCCATCCTGTTGGGCACCAGCAATGCCACCACGCTGGGGCTGGCGTTTGGTGTGCTTCTTGGCGTCGGGGCCGTCTTTTTTGTGCTGAATGCGCGGCAGAATCACCGGATTGCAACCCTGAGCTAGCGATGAAAAACGTCTGGTTTATCGCCTACAAGGATGTGCGTTACCTGCTGCGGGAGCGCTCGGTGATCCTCTGGGTGTTTATTATGCCGATCCTGTTTTTCTACTTCATCGGCACGCTTACCAGCACCCCCGTCGGAAGTGTGGCGCAGACCACCATGTTGGTGGTAGACGTGCCCAACGATGCCGGTTTCCTCGCCGATGAAGTGCAGCAGCGCCTCACCGAAGGCGGCTTTGTGCTCATGCCGATGGATTCGGTGGGCACCGCCGACGCCCCACCCATCCGTCTTCAGTTTCCGGTAGCCTTCACCGACTCGGTGCTGGCGCAAAAGGGAGCCACCTTGCACCTGCGGTATGCCGAGCCGTCCCCGTCCGAGCCGCTCGATCTGCTGCGGGTGCAGCGGGCGGTGTATACCGTGCTGGCGGATCTGGCTGCGAGCTTGAGCGCCGGGCGCGAGACAAACGCCGCTACCTTTGCCGCGCTGGATGCCATGCCGCGTCCGTTGGGGCTGCGCGTCGAAGCTGCAACCCGCAGTCAATATATTCCGTCTGGTTTCGAGCATGCCATCCCCGGGCTCATCGTGATGTTTGTCCTGTTTGTGCTGGTCACCAGTGGCTCTACGCTGCTGGTGGTGGAGCGCAACCGGGGCATGCTGCGGCGGCTGGCGAGCACACCCATCACCCGCATGCAGATTGTGTTGGGCAAGTGGGGCGGTAAGATGGTGCTGGGGGTGTTGCAGATTGCCGTGGGGCTGTTGATTGGCACCGTGCTCTATCAGATGAACTGGGGGCCGCGCTGGCCGATGGTGGTCGTCATCCTGCTGGCGTGGGGCTGTTGCTGTGCCTCCATCGGGCTGTTTGTGGGCAACGTGAGCCGCACCGAAGGGCACGTCACTGCACTGGGATGGCTCGTGACGATGTCGCTGGCGGCGCTGGGCGGCTGCTGGTGGCCCATCGAGGTGACGCCCCCGTGGATGCAGGCGATTCAAAAGGCGCTGCCCTCGGGCTGGGCGATGGACGCCATGCACAAACTCATCAGCTTTCAGTTGCCATCTGCCAGCGTAGTGCCGCACCTGATCGCGTTGGTCGTGGTCTCGGCAGTATTGCTAGGGCTTACCGCGCGCCGCTTCCGGTTTGAATAACCGATGTTACACGACGTGCCTTGAACGCAATACATAAACTTGCATCAGCATTCTTCTCTATGCCCATTTTAACATCGGCCTTAGCGAAATCGGCGGCTCGGACCCGGAGCGCAGGAGACGAGCCAGAGAAACTTCCTGTCTGAGCGAAGCGAGTTTGAAGTTTCCCCGTCTCCGCAGCGCAGGGTCAGCCGATTTGGGTACCGCCTTGAGCTTTTGGTTCTTTTGGGTCAAGCCAAAAGAACGTAAACCAATCTCGTGTCATCCCGACGACAAAAAGGAGGAGAGATCTTCCACCTGATCGTTTAGCTGAGCCTGAAAGTGGGAGATCTCTCACATGCGTTCGAGATGAAAAGAAATAACGTTTTGTCGTGTACTGAGGGGTCAAGCCAAAAGAACAAGCCTCTCCCCAATTCCCTCTGCTCCCAGGAGATGAAGAAAAAGACAGTGGCAGGTTTGTTGATCCTCCCCCCAGCCCCCTCCTTACTTCGTGAAGAGGGAGAGAAAGGCTGAAGCAGGACAAAAAAGCCTTGCGTTAACCGTCAGTTAATCTCCAGCGCTCCTTTGGCATGGGAAGAAAGAGCTTGGAAGCAAGCGTCGTCGCGCCCGTCGCGCCAGATAATCGCCACGGTGTTGCCCCGGCGCAGGATTTCCTGCCCGTCGGCGTTGCTGGTGGCGGCTTCGTGCGCTTCCTGGGCCGTGACGGGATCGGAAAAGCGGAAGGCGATGATGCCCAGTTCGTGCGTGCTGTCATAGACGCCCATCAACGCTTCCTCGATGGCTGCCGGGGAGCCGTCGCCACGAAACGCCATCATGCTGATGCCTTCGATAAACGTCGCCCCGTCAGAAGCCATTGGGTTGGAGGTCATAAAAGGCGGGGCGTTGTCGTCGAGGGGACGGACGGTGCAGCCCTCGGGCAGGGCGGTTGGATCGATGATTAGTGCCTCTAGTGAGGCATGGGGGCCCATGGCTCCTTGCGGGGAGGCACACCCGAAGACGAAAAGAAGCGGAAGTAGCAGGAATCGGCGCATGGCGGTGCGGGTTGGTTGACGGGAGGCTCAAGATAGGAAACCCCGCCCATGCTATTCCTCTCCCGGCCGGTCGGTGGAGGCAACCGCCATGAGCGTCCACGTGCCATCGATTTTTTCCCATGCTTCCATCCATGCAAACACAGTGTGGTCTTCCTGCATCTCGCCCGCGTCATCTTCGTAGGTGAGCCGTACCCGCTTGTGCAGGATGGCGTAGGCCATGCTGCCGTCGTTGGAAATACGAATACGCGGCGGCTCAATGTCTTCCCATTCTTGAAACGTCACGCTTCCAAAATAGCCCGCGAATCGTTCCAGGTTTTCTTCCGTAGTTTGTATCGCAATGCGTCCCCCATTGAGCTGAATCAGCGGGTCGTTGAACATGGCGGCGAACAACGCGGGGTCGTAGGTGAGGTGGGCCGTTTGTTGCTGTTGGTGGAAGGCTTGCAGGGCCGCGCGGTCGGCGTCGAGATTGGTGGAAGCACAGCCTGAAAGTAGCGCAACGAGCAAAAAAGCGAGGAATGGTTTTCGCATGAGTGACAGATTGATGATAAACACGGAAAAGCGTGCGCAGATGCGCGTGCCCAAGATGCGGCTGCTATGCGGATTCTGAAAGTCCTTTTTCTCTGCATCCTGCCGTTCGGCGTGGCGGGTTATGCGGTGGTGGCCTATACGCTGTTTCCGGCGGGTGCACTGGTGCATCCCGACATGGCAGCAACATTCCAGGCGAACTGGCTGGGCATCTACCTGCATGTGTTTGGCGCGGCGCTGGCGCTGGTACTGGGGCCGTTTCAGTTTGCCACCAACCTGCGGGCCCTGCATCCACGGGTGCATCGCTGGATGGGGCGGGCTTACCTAGGCATCGGAGTGTTGATCGGCGGCGGGGCCGGGTTGTACATGGCGGTGTTGGCCTTTGGCGGAATCGTGTCCAAGGTAGGGTTTGCGTGCTTGGCTATCGGATGGCTTTACACCGGGCTTCGCGCCTTGGTCGCCATCCGGCGGGGCACCATCGCTGCGCACCAGCGATGGATGGTGCGTAACTATGGCCTCACCCTCGCCGCCGTTACCTTGCGGCTCTACCTGCCACTTTCGGGCATCGCAGGCATCCCGTTCGAAGCTGCCTATCCTGCCATCGCGTGGCTGTGCTGGGTCCCCAACCTGTTCGTCGCCGAGTGGCTGCTAAAACGGCACCTGTATGTCTGATCCGCGCCTCATCGTGCGTCCCGCCACGCCTGCAGATGCCAACGCATGGGTGGAAATGCGCCACGCGCTGTGGCCCGAAGGTACCGACGCCGGGCACCGCGACGAAGTCGCCCAGTTCTTTCAAGGGACGTTTCCGCGCACGCCGTGGGCGGTGCTGCTCGCCGAAGATGAAACCGGAGCGGTTGTCGGTTTTGCCGAGGTGTCGATCCGGCCTTACGCCGAAGGCTGTGTCACCACCCGCGTCGCGTACCTCGAAGGCTGGTACGTGCGTCCCGAGGCCCGGAAGCAGGGCATGGGCCGGGTGCTCGTCGCTGCCGCCGAGAATTGGGGGCGGGCGCACGGCTGTCGCGAGTTCGCTTCCGACACGCAGCCCGACAACACCACCAGCGCCGCTACCCATCTGGCGCTTGGCTTCACCGATGTCGGCTTGGTTCGGTGCTTTCGGAAAGACTTGTAGCGGGGCTTATTTCGGCGTGTTGTCATCGAAGTCGTACCCCTCGTACATCCGGTTGAAGCGTACCGGGTCGGGGTTGTCCATGTAATCGGGCGTGCCGAGGATGGTGGAGCCGGTATCGTCGATATAATAGTGGTCGGAGCCGACGGGCACGTCGTAGCTCTGGCCCGTGCTGGTGTCCCACACGCGGGTCTCATCGCGGAGGTAGCCGGTAAACTGGTCGTTCAACTGGCCTTGAACACGCTGCTGCTGTTGCCAGCTTTGCACCCCGGCATCGAACGCGGCGCGCTCGTCTGCAAAGCTGCGCTGGGTGGCGTCGAAGGCGGCCTGGTTCTGCGCCATACGCTGCTGGTGGGCGTTGAACATCGCCTGATTCTGCGCCATGCGCTGCTGATGCGCCTGTTGGCTGGCCTGCATCTTGGCCTGGTGTGCTTGCCGCTGGCGGGCCTTCCAGTGCGGGTTGGTTTGATGCGTCAGGGTGATGTGCTCCATGACGCGGTAGGCTTCGTTGGCGCGGTCCGGCGGGGCGATAAATCCCCGCACTTCACCCACCCACGTCGTGACACCAGGCATCGCAATACGGATCGTCGCAGCGATGAAGCCGCCCGCCGCCGGTCCATACGGCCCTTCGCAGGTGAAGGCCAACTCGGCGGCGTCGATCTGTGCCCCATTGACCCAGTCGCCCTCGCGCCGGGCTTTGTGTTCCAGCCGCTGCGCCTCGTCAGGCCGGGCACGTTCGCCGGTAATACTCAGGTTGCGGCAGCCGTGCGTGAACGCTTGGACGTTGTGACCCGCAAACGTCCGGGCATCCTGATACCGGGCGACATAGGTCACTCCGTCCGTTGTGCCGCCTTCGCGCAGGCCCATCATCATCGTCATCTGGTTCGGTTCCATGAACAGATACTGCGGCGGCAGCCCGCTCACCACATACACCTGCTGGTCTGGCGATGTGACCACCTTCCACATCCGCGTGATGGTTGATGACAGCCGGATCAGCGGGGCCGCCACGTTCCAGCCGTCGGGTGCGTCGAAGGCGTACGCCTGCTCATGCGGCTCGATGTAACGCCGGAAGCGCAGCACGCCGCTCGGCTCGGGATTCGGGTGGTGGGGCGTCATGGACGTATCGAGGGTTTGTTGCAGCAAAGGGGGTTTATATACAATCCGTAAAACGGGCACCATTTGGCTCATGGGCGAATCAGCATCTGTCCGTAATTTCTCCTTACGCTGATTCGAGGGGGACGATCCGAACGGGTATGTGCGCGGGACCTGTTGTGTAGATAAACCAACACCAGGTGGTGTAACCTTTGGAACGCTATGTCGTAGCGCTACATACTTATGTCGTGACTCTACATAGTGGAAGTGTGCGATGGTTCATCCCCACATCACCCCGCCCGAAAAGCATGTTTGATCTGAACAAGGCGTTGGCCGCGTGGCGGCGGACGCTGGAGCACAACGCGGCGTTTACCACCGATGACATCGATGAGTTGGAGCAGCACCTGCGTGATGAAGTGTCGGTCTTGCAACAACAAGGCTTGGCCGAAAACGCCGCTTTCGAGCAAGCCCTGACGCATCTGGGTACCTACGGCGATGTGCGGGCGGCGTACCAGCAGGTGTATTGGGGCAAGGCGTGGCGCACGCGGCGGCTCGGACAGGCGCTCGGCATCCGCATGCAGATGGGCAACACGTACCTGAAGCTGGCCTACCGCAACCTGCTCAAGGACAAGCTCTCGGCGGGCATCAACGTGCTGGGTTTTGGCACCGCCATCGCGTGTTGCATTCTGGTGTTTGTGTTTATCCATCAGCAGGCCCACCTCGACACGTTTCATGCCGACGTAGACCGTCTCTTTCAGGTACAGCAGGTGCTGGCCGATTCCACGGGCAACAAGCTCCGCTTGGGCACTACCCCGATGCCGCTGGGACCGGTGCTGGAAACGGATTTTCCGCAGGTGGAGCTCAGCACGCGGGTGCAGCGCGGCGAGGCCACCGTGGACGTCAACGGCAGCCTGTTCGACGAGCGGCTGTTGTTCGTTGATGCAAACTTCCTGGATCTGTTTACTTTTCCCTTGCAATACGGGAGCAAGGAGGCGTTGTCGCGCCCAAATGAAGTGGTGCTCTCGCAGGCGCTGGCAGAGAAATACTTCGGCGGTACCGATCCGGTAGGACAACCCCTCACCCTGACGTTTGGCGAGGACGTGCATCAGACGTTTGTAGTTGGCGGTGTCGCAGCCCCGTTCCCGAACAACCGCGCCTTTGCGTTTCATCTGCTGGTGCCGTTTGGGCTGCAGGACGCGCTGGGGCTGGCCGACCTCCACGACTGGGGCACACCCACGGCGGCGACATTTATCCGCGTACGGAGCGTGGAAGACTTGCCCGGCCTGGCCTCCCAGTTGACGCCGTTTCTGGCGCGGCGGCAGTCGGCCATTGACGCACGGGCGGAGCAGGCCCCGGCGACCTCCGGTTTTGCGTTTGAACACCTGCCCGAGATCGGGGCGAACGAAGAGGTGGTGATGGCGGCGTTTATGGGGGGCACCAGCCTCGCCGAGAACATTTTTATGGTGGTGCTGGGTCTGCTCATTTTGCTGCTCGCAAGCACCAACTACATCAACATCGCCATCGTCTCGGCAGGCCGCCGCATCAAAGAGATCGGGATTCGCAAGGTGGTGGGTGGCAACCGACGGCAACTCGTCGTGCAGTTCCTGACCGAGAACGTAGTGCTGTGCTTTTTTGCGCTGCTTGGCGGTCTGGCGCTGGCGTATTTTGTGTTGCTGCCGGGCTTCAACGCCCTGTTTCCGCCGCATGCGCCTACGTTTGTGATGGACCTGACGGGCAACGGGGCGTTGTGGGTGTTCCTGGGCGCGTTGCTCCTACTGGTGGCGTTGGTGTCGGGGGCGTATCCGGCGCTGTACATCGCCCGGTTCGAGCCGGTGGTTATCTTCCGGGGACGGCAGCAGTTTGGCGGGCGCAACCGCTTCATCCGCGGCTTGCTGGTTTTCCAATTCGCCCTCACGTTCATCGCGCTGATTCTGCCCATCGCCGAGGCGCAGCACGACCGCAAGCTGGCCAGCCGCGATTGGGGCTATGCCGCCGATGAGGTGGTGGTTGTTCCGTTGCACAACGCCGCGTCGTACGACGTGCTGGCTCAGGCCATGCAGCAGCGTTCGGATGTGGTGACCGTGGCGGGCTCGCGGTACCATATCGGAGGGCGGCAGGGGGCAGCCGACATTCGGGTGGATGGGCTGGAACACCGGGTGCTGTTCTACGATGTGGGCGAGACCTATGCCGAGGCGATGGGCCTCCGCCTGAAAGAGGGGCGGTTGCTGACGGCGCAGCAGCAAGACGCATTGGTGGTGAACGAAGCCTTGGCTGCCACGCTGGGGTGGACCGATCCAGTGGGGCAGGAAGTGGTGATGGGTAGCAAGACGTATGTGGTGGTGGGGGTGGTGGAAGATTTCTTGCGCCGCCGCTGGGCCGACACCGAGCCGCATTTCCTGCGGCTGGCCGCGCCCGCGTCGTTCCGGTACCTCATCGTGCAAACGCAGCCGGGCGCGACGGTGCGTGTGTTGCGGGCGCTGGAGGATCAGTGGACGACCCTCCACCCCGATCTCACCTACGGCGGTTTTTACCAGGCCGATGTGTTTGAGGATGCCGATACCGACCCCTTCGTCTTCATCGGTTTCCTCACGCTGTTGCTCTCGTGTATTGGCAACCTCGGGTTGGTGGCGCTGCATGTGGCACGTCGGCGGAAAGAGATCAGCATCCGCAAGGTGATGGGGGCGTCGGGCCTGCGCATTACGCGCCTGATGCTGACCTCGTTTTTCCGGCAGGTGGCCGTGGCCCTCGTGATCGCGATGCCGCTGGCGTACCTCCTGCTACAACGCCTGATGGACGAGCGCGTGGCCAGCTTCGACATGAGCGCCCGCCCGTTCCTGCTAGCGACTGCGCTGATGCTGGGCACGATGGTGCTCACGCTCACCACCCAACTCCTCAAGGCCGCCTCCGTCAACCCTGCTGAGAGCCTACGGGCGGAGTAGCTTCCGGAAAAATAGCTCACCGATCCCGCCCTCGTTTATGCCAGCGAGGAGGCCGCATTCGTTGAATCCCATTCGCCGGTGCCACGCTTGCGGTTCGGGTTCATCCGCTTGCGAGGAACTGTAGAGTGCAATGTGACCACGGGCAGCTATGTGCTCTTCGGTAAAGGAGAGGAGGGCCTGCCCCACGCCCAAACGACGATGGGGCCGCATCACGAGGATCAATTCGATATAGGGTACCTTCGACCACAACTACTCCAGGCGCAGATAGCCGGCGCGTTCGTTGTCACGAAGGGCGATGAAAATATCTCCGTCAGCGAGCTTGCGACGGAGGATCGTTTTTGAGAGATGCTCGTCTTGCGAGACGAAGTCAAGGTCATGCTCCGTCGCATGGCGTACGGTGATCTTCGGCTTCACGATGTTTGCGAATGCTGATGGAAATGTGACAAAACAAGGTGCGCAGCGGGGGCTTCGCTCCGTGCATCCGTCTGCGTATGGCTTTGCCCTGTTAGCATGGCGTTAGGCCGAAAACCTCACCAAACGAGGGCCTTCTCCCGCAAGCTCCTCATCGATAATTTCAGAGATGAGACCCCAATCACCTCCAGCTAAGCCAGCGCTGAAACCGTGGGGTTATACATCCTATTTCTGCACGGCGAAGACTTGGGTCTGGCGGCTTTTCCCATTGATGAACTCAACAAAGTAGATACCGCTGGGGATACGCCTTCCTGCAAGTTGCCATTGCACCCTCTGCGCGACGCCCGGTGTCAGCCTCACCGACTCTCGGTGTAGCACCTGACCTATGACGTTGTACATAGCCACTTCCGCCACCCCGGCGTGCTCGGTTTCTAGCTCAATGGTCACGTACTGCTGGGCCGGGTTTGGATATATGTCGAGCCTTGATGCCGGTCTTGGATCAGTCGATTCGGTTGAAACGTAGAGCGAAAGATCAACAAATAATAGGACGGGGTTAGGCGCTGCGGTGTTTGCATAGATAAACAGCGTGTCCCCTGCCGCTGACGATTGCTTGCAGATCAGACACGGATCTAGCCAGGTAATCTCGAAGAGAGCCGTGTCTTGCGGCATCAGCGTTATTTCAGGTGGTGGTACGATGTGCAGGCTCCCGAATGAAAAGTTGAGTTCATACGTGCTATCGGGTGTTGAAAGGAGGGTAGACCAGCCGCGAGGAGTCAGGCCAAATTTGAGGCTATCAATCAAGAGTGGTTCGGTCCCGTCATTCCAGAATCTAACTTCGTTGACGGCTCCTTCCCGGTTACCGAAGAAAATAGTATCAGCTTCGAATGTGAGCCGCGGTTGTGCAGGTGCTGATCCTGCCAGCAAGCAGGAAAGCGCCCAGAGGCACGCAAGGCTAATGAATCCATGAGGTTTCATTGTCTATATGGCCTTGGGGTGGATGTATGACAGATTTTCTATGGACGCTGGCGGCATTTTACGCACGGCGTCTACCGTTGAGGATATTCTAAGCACCGAACTGGCGGAGGTAGTGATCGACGTGCCGGTACCCATACCGTCCCCACATCGCCTGTGGCATCTGTCCCCATCTCCAGTGCGGCGTGAGTCCCTGGCCTTGCTGCTCGACGAATTCTGCCATCAGCGACTCAAGCTCGGCGACGTCAGACTCAAACACCTCGGGGGGCGTGCCGTCTATTTCCTGATCTTGCTCCGGGGCTGTTCGGAACCCCTTCGGCCATGGCAGGGGCGTGGTGAAGGCCACAAAGCGGAGGAACTTGACGCGCACTGTAGGCGGGTCTCCGGGGATGGGCCGATGGCCGAGAACGCCCCTGAACCAGTCGCACAGGTGGCAAACCGCTTGGTGTGGTGAACCGCCCCGGGTTTGCAGGAGACTCCAAACTTTGAGAACTTGGAGTCATGAGCAAATCGAACAGGTACTCTCCCGAGGTCCGCGAGCGGGCCGTCCGCATGGTGTTCGAGCACGAACAC
>JAUIDY010000051.1 GCA_030428385.1 Rhodothermia bacterium
GCAATTGACGCACGACAATAAAACATTCGGAAAGCAAGGCGAAGAGTCATTGTCATCTCGACGACTAAAAGGAGGAGAGATCTCCCACGCTGAGGGTTTGCATGACGCTTGATTGAGATCGCTGTGCTAGTTCAAATCATGGGGGATTTACTTACGTCAGTCGGTTTATTGACATCAGTCGGGCTACGCCCTCGTGTCGCCTCGTGTCTCACATTCGTTCGAGATGACAAAGTACGGGCGTAACAGCTACAAATTGCCCCGCCTCATTTCCTCGGCGGCGTAGTGGGCGGCGCGGGCGGTGAGGGCCATGTAGGTGAGGCTGGGATTGAGACACGAGTTGCTGGTCATACACGCCCCGTCGGTGATGAACAGGTTGGGCACGTCCCACGCCTGGTTGTGGGCGTTGAGCACACTGGTATTGGGGTCGCGGCCCATGCGGGCCGTGCCCATTTCGTGGACGCTGAAGCCCGGCGGCGCATCGTCGTTATAGGTGCGCACATTGGTGCACCCGGCGGCTTCCAGCATCTCAGCGGCCTGTGTCATGGCGTCTTCGCGCATGGCCCGCTCGTTGTCGCTCCACGAACAATGGATACGCAGCAGCGGCAAGCCCCACTGGTCAGTGCGTTCGGGGTCGAGTTCCACGTAGTTGTCGTAGCGCGGCAGGCATTCGCCGTATCCCTGGAAGTACAGGGTCCATGGCCCAGGCTCGCGCAGGCGGGCCTTGAGGTCGTCGCCCACGCCCGGCTGCCACGCGCCGCGCCCCCAGCCTTCGCGCCCGGCGTTCCCCTGATAGCCATAGCCGCGCAAGAATCCAACACGCTCGCTGTTGGGGCCGAGGTTGCGGAAGCGCGGAATGTAGATCTGCGTGGGGCGGCGTCCGTAGTAATACCGGTCCTCAAAGCCGGGCATCGTGCCGCGCGCGCCTGCCTTCGAGATGTGGTCCATCAGGTAGTGCCCCAGCGTCCCGCTGCTGTTGGCAAGGCCGTTCGGGAAGCGGTTGGTCTTCGAATGGAGCAGGATCTGCGCGGTGCCGAGCGTGGAGGCGCACATAAACACGACCCGGCTGCGGTAATCGCGGCGCTCGCCTGAATGTACATCGATCACCTGCACGCCGGTGGCGCGGTCGTTGGTTTCGTCGTACAGCACCTGCGCCACGATGGCGTCGGTAACAATGGTGAGGTTGCCCGTCTGCTGCGCCGCAGGAAGTGTGGCGCTGAGGGCGCTGAAATACGCGCCATACGAGCAGCCCCGGTGACACTGGTTGCGCGCCTGGCAGGCACCGCGCCCGTTGTGCGAGCGCGTCAGGTTGGCCACACGGCACATGATCACCGGTCGGTTGGGATAGGCATCGGCGATGCGCTGATGAAAGGCTTCTTCGGCGCAGTTCATCTCCCATGGCGGCAAAAAGTCGCCATCGGGCACGTGCGCCACGCCGTCGCGGTGACCGCTCACCCCAATGAACTGCTCCACTTTGTCGTACCAGGGCGCGAGGTCGGCGTAGCGGATGGGCCAATCGACGCCGTGGCCGTCTTTGGCGTTGGCCTCGAAGTCGAGATCGCCCCAGCGCCACGAGACGCGGCCCCACATAATAGACCGTCCGCCGAGGTGGTAGCCGCGAATCCATCGGAACGGCTTGTCGGGCGGTGTGAGGTAGGGATGCTCCGTGTCTTTGACGAAGAAGTGCTTCGTCGCCTCGCTGAAGGCGTAGTTGTTGTGCTGGATCGGGTAATCGTCTTCGAAGTGCGTTGGGTCTTGGCCCCGCAGCGGGAAGTCCCACGGTTGCATCCACTCCGTCGGGTACTGCCCGTGTTCGATGTGCCGCCCGCGTTCCACCACCAGCACTTTCAGGCCCTGCTCACACAGTTCCTTGGCAGCCCACCCCCCCGTCATGCCACTTCCCACAACGATTACGTCATAGGGTTCTTCGGGGCGGGCGATGTTCGGGGCATCTTGCATGAACAATGGGGTTGTTATTCAAAAAAATCAGGCCCAGGTACGACCCACCTCCGCAAACGGAATACAGCCATCGTAGCGCCCCGGCACGGCTTCGTAGCGTAACTCTTCGGTGGCACCGGGCTCCGACGAATAGTAGCCCAGCAGCGTGAGGCGCTTCAGCGTGCGCCAGAACGGTGGCGGTGGACCCGTATCGGCGGGCTCGCCCCATACCCATTCGGTGGAATCGGGCGCGGCGATTTGGGGGGTTGCTGGTG
Source organism: Rhodothermia bacterium (assembly GCA_030428385.1). Lineage (GTDB taxonomy): Bacteria > Bacteroidota > Rhodothermia > Rhodothermales > JAAAOL01 > JAUIDY01. The sequence goes on from JAUIDY010000051.1 coordinate 2,211, forward strand.
TTGACGGCGCAGGCGAGGGCTGAAACGCCGCCGCATCAAGTTGCACCACGAGCGCCTGTTGTTGGGCAGGCGTACACGCCAGGAAGGGCTGCTGATGGTCTTCCTGCGCCTGTGCGTCGACGGTTGCCAGTCCCGCCAGAAATTGCTGCTGACCGGCCTCGGAGAAACATGCTTCCCACACGGCTTCGATAAATTCGGGCACACCAACAGCGCTGGCACCGGGTGTATCTGTGGGCGGGAGGATGTGGTCCACGACGGCGGCGAGCAGTTCGCGTTGTGCGGTTGAAAACGTGGATGCTACCGTACTGTTGTCCGAACTGCATCCCACCATTGCCCCACCAAATACAGGCGTTGCGAAGAGCCCGCCTGCTGCCCACGCCATGCGTAGCAGTGCCTCGCGGCGAGAGAGCGTTGTGGATTCGGGAGGTTCGGGTTTCATGGCAGGGCGTTGGTCATCTGCAAACAGCCCGGGCAACATAGCAAGCACACCGCACGCACACAAGCCGAAAAAACGCGGGCAGAGGTCGGACTTTTGCTTATTTTGCGCCCCCGCTACATGATGACATAACCCCTCTCGATCCCCTAAACCACCCCGATTGTATGCTGCGTCTGTCTTTCCTTTTCGCCTTCCTGCTTGTTGCCGCCGTGCCTGCGTGGGCACAAGAAAGTGAACACCCGCTGCCGTTTCTCCGCGTGGAGGGCAACCAGTTTGTAAATGAGGACGGCGAGACTGTGGTCCTGCGCGGCGTGTCGTTCTCCGACCCTGACAAGCTTGAGCGCGAGGGACATTGGAACAAGGAATACTTCGAAGCCGCCAAAGCGTGGAACGCCAACGTGGTGCGGTTCCCCGTGCATCCGAGCGCATGGCGGAACCGGGGCCAGCAGGACTACCTGGCCTTGCTCGACCAGGGCATTCAATGGGCAGGCGAACTGGAGATGTATGTCATCATCGACTGGCACTCCATCGGCAACCTGCGCACGGAGCTTTTTCAGCATCCGATGTACCACACCACCAAGACCGAGACGTTTCGGTTCTGGCAAACCATCGCCACGCGCTATCGCAACAACCCCGTCGCGGCGTTCTACGAACTCTTCAACGAGCCGACGCGCTACAACGGCACGCTGGGACGCATCACGTGGGAGCAGCACAAAGAACTGATGGAGGAGATCATCGGCATCATCTACGCACACGACCGCAGCGTCATCCCGCTTGTGGGCGGCTTCAACTGGGCGTATGACCTCACCGATGTGCGCTACAATCCCATTGCCTTCCCCGGCGTGGCGTATGTGGCGCACCCGTATCCGCAGAAGCGCGAGCAGCCGTGGGAAGAAAAGTGGGAGGCCGACTGGGGCTTCGTGGCCGACACGTATCCGCTCATCGCCACCGAGTTCGGCTTCATGAGCGCCGACGGGCGCGGCGCGCACATCCCCGTCATCGGCGACGAAACCTATGGCGAGGCCATCATCAGCTACTTCGAGCAAAAAGGCATCTCGTGGACCGCGTGGGTGTTCGATCCCGTCTGGTCGCCACAACTCATTGACAACTGGGACTTCGAACCCACACGCCAGGGGCAGTTTTTCCGGGATAAGATGATGGAATTGAATTGAGGGCGTTTGGAGAGAGGAGGAAAGGGTGAGAGGGAGAAGGGGCGCGTGGGAATATGGCCATCGATGACGCTGGTGTAGCCAGAAAATGACGCGGAAGAAGTCCGCCTATGACGCAAGCGGAGCTTGCAACTGACCATCGATGACGCAGGCCCCGCCTGCCGATGACCCCAATGCCCGTGCGCTCACGCAATCTATACTAACGGGCCACCCGGCGTCGTTTGTGATACAATTGTGACCAAACGGGCCGAAACGTCGGCTTTCCTGGCTGCGTACCTATGTTGATTCAGCTTGATGTTCGGAGGCTTCCCGATGAAGCGACTGATACTCCCTCTTTTGATCTTTTGTGGCACCCTGCTCCCCGCATCCCGCGCCGAGGCACATGTCGCGCTGCACCATCCGGTGGGGCAGGAAACGTTCGCGCCCGGCCTTCAGGTCACCATCGAATGGGAGGTGATCATTCCGCATAACCAGATCGACTGGGATTTGTACCTGTCGACGGATGGAGGCACTACGTGGGAGGTCCTCGCCGAAGGACTTCCGCTTGAGCAACTTACGTATGTGTGGACGGTGCCCGACCTCAACACCGACGCCGCACAGATCCGCATCGTGCAGGACAACACGGACGTCGACTACGAAGACCGCAGCGGCAACTTCACCATTGGCGACCGCCTCACGACAGTGGAAACGCCCGACGACACGCTGCCCCAGGCCATCTCGCTGTTCACGAGCTACCCCAACCCCTTCACCGACGCCACCACGCTCGAATTTACCCTGGCGCGCCCGGCCACGGTCACCCTCGAAGTCTTTAACCTCCTCGGCGAGCGCGTCGCTGAACTCGCCAACGCCACGCTACCGGCTGGCACCCACCGTATTGCCTGGAACATCGACGGCGAGCCGAGCGGCGTCTACCTCGTCCGCATCCAATCTGGCACCCACATCGAGACCCGCAAGGTATTACGGATGGAATAGTATCTGGCGCTTCGGAGGCCTACCTTTGCCAACGCGGTGGAGGACTGTCCATCGGCTAGTTTGTCTCACCTTTTCCATCCCCGTTGTGCGCCTTCTTTTTCTACTCCTCATCGGCTCCCTTGCGGTGGGCTGCATCCGTCCGGCCTATGCACAAACCGCGCCGTCCTCTGGTTTCAAGGCCACGGTGGAACGTCACCTCCACGCCGTTCAAGCGCGTGACTTGGAGACGTTAAAAACCACGCTGACCACGGGAGACACCCTCACGCTCATCCTTCCCAACGGCGCAGTGATCGAAGACCCACAAACCTTCGCAACCTTGCATGAGGAATGGTTTGCGGATACGACGTGGTCCATTGCCTTTGAGCCGCTTCGGTTCATCGAGACGGAGGCGTTGGGCACGGCGTTTTTGCGTACCACCATCGAAGACGACACCCCGGCCAGCGGCAGGCAAGCGTATCTCACCTTGATTTTTGCAAAAGAAGAAGCGGGTTGGCGGCTGGTGTTCGACCAAAACACCCGTATTTCTCAGGAATAGCGAACGCTCCTGCATACGCTTCCCTCAACCCCCTTCCCCCACCTAATACTGGTGGAACGCCTGCGAGACGAACGCTAGCACCACCGGGAGCGACTCGCGCCAGTACGTCCATGTGTGCCCCCCCTGCCGGACGCGGTATTCGTGCGGAATCTCGGCCTTGCGCATGGCGATGTGGATGAGCGCGTTGCCTTCGTACAGGAAGTCGTCGTCGCCGCAGTCGATAAACCAGCGTACGGCATTCTTCTGGTCGTCGGGCATGTTCTGCACGAGGGCGAGGGCGCTTTGCTGGTTAAAATACGCCTCGGCTTCTTCGTCCGTTACGTCGTCGTAGCCCCGGCTCAGCCATTCTTTGGCGGCCTCCACACTCAGCGGCCCCGTGCTGGCACTCAGCGGCGCGGCGGAGGAGAACAGGTCGGGGCGGTGCAGGGCGTACATAAACGATCCGCCGCCGCCCATCGAGAGTCCTGCCACCGCACGGTAGCGTTTTTCGCCCTTGATGCGGTAGGTCGATTCCACATGGGGCATAAACTCCTCGAAGAAAAAGTCTTCGTAGCGCCACTCGCCGCGCAGGCTGTTGAAATAACCCCGGCGGCCCGTGTTGGCATCCGGCATCACGATGATCATGGGCGTGGCGTTGCCTTCGCGGATGGCCTTGTCGGCGATATGCAGCACCTCGCCGAACTGCACCCAGCCCGTCTGGTCGTCGCCGCCGCCGTGGAGCAGGTACAGCACCGGGTAGCTTCGCTGGGAGGTGTCGTAGTCGGGCGGCAAGTAGATGGCATATTTGCGCTCCATGTCCAGGATGTCGCTGGTCATCGACAGGTCATCGAACACAGTTCCACTCTGGGCCGTAGCTGTCAAGGGAAGGGCCATCAGCAGCGCTGCCGCGAGGAAGAGGAGCTTGTTCATGGGAATACAGGTAGGTGAGGAAGGAACGAAGCGTGGCGGCAGACGAAGGACAAGATCCATCCTGACAAACAAGGAGTCAACCGGGTACCTGGCCGCGTCTGGACGAAGAATTTCATGAAACCCCTGCCGCACTGTTACTTTACCACTGGAGACAGCGGCTTTTGCAGGCACACAAGGTTGACACCGGTGCCCTTGTGCCTTTCTCGACTGCACTTCTCGAACATGCTGACCTGGAGGCGTTATCATGACTACGCGCTACTTTCCCCTCGCCCTTTGCATCACCCTGCTTAGTTTTACTCTGGTGGGTTGCGACCTGACTTCGGACGATGATACACCGCCCGAACTGATTCCCGAAGCCGCCTTTACCCTGCAAACGGACCTTTTCCAGAACGACGGCAACAAAACCGAGACCCGCGCCCACTTCACCGCTGGCGCGTTGCGCGTGTGGCCAGTCTCAACAATCATCAGCGTGCACCTCATTACGCCCGTCGCCGTGACCGTGGCGGCCTTGCAAGACGACCAGCCCGAATTCCGCAATGGCGTGTGGGAATGGTCTACCTCTACCATCATCAACGGGCAGGACGTGGAATTTACCCTGCGCGGCGACCCCGAGGGCTCGCGGGTGGACTGGAGCATGTTCATCACCGCCAGCAACCTGCTCGGCGTCACCTACGATGAGTTTGAACTGTACACGGCGCAGACCGACGTAAGTGCGCAGACGGGCTCGTGGCAGCTTTTCTACCGCCTCAACGGCACCCGCACCAACGTGCTGAATGCCGACTTTGCAATTAACGGGGACAACGCCAAGGAAATCACCTACAGCATCCCCAGCGCCCAGCCGCATGGCGGCACGGCGGTGACCTATGAAACCGACGGCGACGACCGCAGCTTCTTCTGGGATCAGGTCACCGAAGGCTTCCTGCATGACGTGGCATGGGACGCCGCCACGCAGGCCGGTTCCATCACCGCCACCAACTACAACGGCGGCGAACAAGGCTGCTGGGACGAAAACCTGGACGACGTGGACTGCTAAATTCCATTGTTGCTGCCACACACCCTCGAAGGGGATGTACGCGCGCCGTGCATCCCCTTTTTTGTTTGTCCACTTACAACCGCTGATTCAGCCGCGCCTCCAGTACCGGCCGGTAGGTGCGCGAAAGCTTCAGGCGGGTGCCATTGTGGAGGACAACGGCATATTCGCCATGCGCATCCGGCACCAGCGATGCGATGGCCCGCACCTGCACCATCGCCGAGCGGTGGATGCGGATGAAGTGCCGGGGATCAAGCTGGCGCTCCAGTTCGCCGAGCAGCGCCCGGTACAAGAACGACGTTTCCGCCGTGTGTAGCGTCACATACCCACCCGCCGCTTCGATCCACCGGATGTCCTCCACAGGGAGCAGCGTCACGCGGGCATGCTGCTTCAGCACGAGGTGGTCGAGGTAATCAGGCGTTTCCGCTGCTGCGAGGTGGTCGAGCATCTGCTGCATGCGGTTGAACAGCCCGGCAGGCCCCGTCGCAAGGAACCGCCGCGCCCGCTCCAGCGCCACCTCAAACCGGGCGTCGCCGTAGGGCTTGAGCAGATAGTCTACCGCATGCGCCTCAAACGCCGCGAGGGCGTGCTGGTCGTAGGCGGTGATGAAAATGGTGACGGGCCGGGTCTCCGTTGGCAGCGCCCGCAGCACTTCGAAGCCGTTTAACTCGGGCATCTGGATGTCGAGAAGCAAGAGGTCGGGCTGTGTTTGCTGAATGAGCGCGACCGCCGCCTTCCCACCGTCTGCCTCACCCACCAGTTCGACGTCGGGTTCACGGGCCAGTAGGTTGATTACGTGTTGCCGTGCTGGGCGTTCGTCATCCACCACCGCTGTACGGATGCGCCGGGAATTGTTCATGTCAGCACCTCCTCGGGTTGAGGCATGGCCTTCGGACGACGCAGCGGCAGGCGTAGTTGCACCCGTGTGCCGCCGTCCGGACGCGGTTCCAGGTCGAACAAAAACGCATCGCCATACAATTCGCGGAGCCGGGCCTCGGTGTTTTGCAGGCCAAGTCCGGCATGAGGCTCGTGCTGCCATCCTGGCGGCAAGCCCACGCCGTCGTCGGCGATGCTGAGTACGAGGTGGCCGCCTTCACACGCAGCGGTGATGGCGACGTGCCCCGGCTGTGTGCGCGAGATGATGCCGTGCTGAATGGCGTTTTCGACGAGGGGCTGCAAGAGAAAGGGCGGCACCAGCACGTCTTCGGCGTCGGGCGCAAGGGTGTATGTCACGGTGAGTTTTCCCTCGAAGCGCGTCTGCATGAGGTCGGTATAGATCCGCAGGTGCGCCATTTCCTCAGCGAGTGGGATCTCGGGGCGATCCGACGCCTCCAACGAAAACCGCAGCATCGTACCGAGGTCTTCCATGATGGCGCGGGCACGACGCGGGTTCGTCTCGATGAACGACGAGATGGTATTCAGGGTGTTGAACAAGAAGTGCGGATTGATCTGTGCCCGGAGAACCTGAAGCCGTGCTTCCGAAAGGTTCTGGGCCAGCCGCGCTGCCTCCAGTTCGCGCCGCCGCGCCTCGATATAATAGGCATGCCCGATGGAATAGCCCAGGATGAGCAGGCTAATCAGGAAATGCCACGGTGCGAAGCGCACGAAGCCGCTGAGCGGCACCTGAATCAGCAGCCCCAGAAAAACAACGATGAAGCCGCTCGTCCACACCGCGCCCAGGACGAGGCGACTCGCCAGCCGACGAACCAGCGGCGTGCGCCAAGGCAGGTGGCGGTCCAGCCAGATCAGGCACGGCGCGGACAGGCCCCACAGGTACCACATCAGGAAGGGTTGTTGCATCGCCTGCCACAGCGTCACATCGGGCAACAGCAGCAGATATTGCTGGGCCGTAAACAGCAGCGCCACCGCCGTCCACAGCAGCCATGCCAACCCAAATGTTTTCCATCGTGTGTGCATCGTAGAGTCTTCTGTTTTGCTGCCGCTTACCGGATGCTTTCCGGGTTTGTTGCTCCTCGCGGTCGCCTGGATCGTGCGAAACGGCGGCCTGGAGCGGTTTTGGGAGCGTGTGTGCTCCCATTCATTTCCTGTGGACGCGCTTCATCACGCCGTGACGGTGTTCGTGGCTTTCGCCGCATCCTCATGCCGCAAACCCCGCAAAACACCCCGATTGATCTTGTTTTCCCACCCGGTACACCTATGCGTTTGGTCGTTCTTGTTTTCCTGCTTCTGCTGTTTGTTTCCACCCATCCATCCGTGGCTCAATCCGACGATGCGGGGCTGCGGTATTACACCGCCACCACGCTGCGCGTCACCGATGAGGCCGCGTATGCCGCCTACCGGCACGCCGCCGCACCGCTGTTGGCCGAATATGGCTGCGTCGTCGAGCGCGAGATCCTGCTCAACGGACCACCCCAGGGCACCCTCGACATCGGCACACCCACGCGGCTGATTATTTCGTACTGTACGACGCGCACGGCGCTGCACCGCCTCGGCAACGACCCACGCTACGCCGAACTTAAACCCCAACACGAAGCCGCCACCGCCGAGGTGCAGCGTTTTGCCGGGGTCAATGTGTTCTTTGGCAGCGCCTCCGACAGCCCGGTGGCGGAACGCCTGTATATCGCCAAGCTCACCCGCTACAAGCCGCTCGACTTCGAGCCGGAACTCAACCGCATCAACGGGACCCTTGCACCGTTTGGCTATCAGCGCGAGCGCCTCCTTCTTTTGCATGACGCGCCCCTCGACGCGCCCCTCGACGCGCCGGTGACGCTGGGCGTGTCGTTTTACGAACGCGCCGAACAGCAAGCCGAGCTGCTGCGCAACCAGGAACTGATGGGCGCCGTTACGACCTTCAACCAGACCTATACCGACGGCTTCGTCTACCTTGTAGGCACCGCGCATTGACGCGCTTTTTTCTCCTGTCCTGACTTCATCTCCTTCGCCTGCCTTTTATGCGCTTCGCTCTTGTCTACCTGTTCCTGTTGGCCGGTCTTGCCTGTCAGCCATCCACCCCGGAACCAACGCCGGAGGTTAGCACCGCAGTGGTTGAAGAATCCATCGTCCAACGTCACCATGCCTCGGTATCGCCCGATGGGGCGCACATCGTGTATCACGCGCATCGCCCCAATGGGCGGGTGGGCCTTTATCTGGCCGACGCCGACGGGTCGAACGAGCGCCCGCTGTTCACGCCCGGCGATGCCCATGCCCAGGAGCCGCGCTGGTCGCCCACGGGGGACTGGATCGCGTTTGTGGGCGGTCCTGACCGTGAGCCCGGCAGCTTTGCTTTGCAGGTGATTCGCCCGGATGGCACCGGGCAGCGCGTGGTGGCCCGCAGCGCTGATGCTCAGATCAAAAGTCCGTCGTGGCACCCCGATGGCTCGGCGCTGGCCTTCGAGGTACGACGGCGCGAGGCAGGGTCGTCGCACGTCCATCTGATTCGGCTCGACGGCACCGGCGAGCGCTCGGTGACGGACGGGCATGAAGGCATGAATCAGATGCCCCGTTGGAGCCCTGATGGCCGCGGCGTGCTGGTGGCCTGGCGCGACGCCGCCTACACGCAGGGCGATTTGTACCTGCTGCCGTTGGTGGATGACGCTTTTGTCCCCGGCGAAAAACGCTGGATCACACAAAATCCGGTGATCGAAAACATGCCCGCGTGGACACCCGATGGGCAAGCCATCCTATACGTGGCTCCACCCACCGACGACGCCCTCAACGAGGTGTTTGCGGTGGACATCGCTACGGGAGCCGTGCAACAACTGACAAACACGCCTGCGCTCGACGAGTTTTTTCCCGCTGCCTCGCCTGATGGACGCTGGCTCTACATGGACGCCTTCACCGATGCGGATGGCACCAACCGCTCCTCGATTGTCCGCCTTCCGCTGGAATAAGCAAATATATAACGCTGTAGGAATTTACCTTACAGCAACGGGTATAATCACCCCACTTTTGTTTGGGGAAGAATACCGTGTTTTAGATGCGGCCCGAAATTTTATGTTGCGATCAGTTTCCTACAGGCGCATACACAAACGGCAGCGGGGACACGATGAAAAACCTGCTTATCCTAGGTGCGGGCACAGCGGGCACAATGATGCTCAACAAGTTGGCGCGTACCCTCGACCCCTCGGAATGGCATCTCACCATCGTCGATAAAGACGAAAACCACTACTACCAGCCGGGCTTCCTCTTTATCCCGTTCGGCATCTACGAAAAAGAGCGGGTGGTACGCCCGAAACGCGACTTTTTCCCCGACGGGGTCGAGGCCATTTTTGCGGAGGTCGAACGCATCGAGCCCGCTGACAACACGGTGGTCCTCACGGATGGCCGCCATCTGCCCTATGATGTATTGATTGTGGCAACAGGCACCACGCCGCGCCCGGAAGAAACACCGGGGTTAAAAGGGCCGCTGTGGTATCAAGACATCTTCGACTTCTACACCTACGAAGGCGCAAGCGCCCTCGCCGACAAGCTGGCGACGTGGGAAGGCGGGCGGCTGGTGATTAACCTCGCCGAGACGATCTTTAAATGTCCCATCGCCCCGCTGGAATTTGCGTTCCTCGCCGACTCGTTCTTCACCGAAAAAGGCATCCGCGACAAGGTGGAGATCCTGTACGTCACGCCGCTGTCAGGCGCGTTTACCAAACCCAAAGCCAGCGCTATTCTGGGCGACCTGATGGAAGAAAAACGCATCCACGTGGTGTCTGACTTCTACCTGATGGAGGTGGACAACGACGAGAAGAAGCTGATTTCGTACGACGGCCACGAGGTGCGCTTTGATCTGCTGGTGTCCATCCCGGTCAACATGGGCGCGGATATGGTGGAAAACAGCGAGATGGGCGATGACGACGACCTGAACTTTATCCCCACCGACAAGCACACGCTGCAAGCACGGGATTACGACAACATCTTCGTCATCGGCGACGCGACCAACGTGCCCACCTCCAAGGCAGGCTCCGTGGCGCACTTCGAGGGCGACATCCTGCTGAAAAACATCCTGCACCACATCCACGGCGAGCCGTTGACAGCAGAATTCGACGGCCATGCCAACTGCTTCATCGAGACCGGCTTTGGCAAGGCGGCGCTTATCGACTTCAACTACGACGTGGAGCCGTTGCCCGGCAAATTCCCGTATCCGGTTGTCGGCCCGATGAGCCTGCTCAAAGAAACGCGGGCGAACCACCTCGGCAAGCTCGCCTTCGAGTGGGCGTACTGGCACATGCTGCTGACCGGCAAACACATCCCGGTCTCCACCGAACTCTCGATGCGCGGCAAAGAAGTGGATCCCGTCGCCTGAGCCAACCTCTGGCCTTTTTTACGCCAACACGAACCCTAAACCCTTTACCGATATGGCAACCCTGACCTATGACCTCCACACCGTCGACGTAAACGACGAAGGCTACCTCACCGACCCGCACCAGTGGTCGCTGGAGTTGGCCCACGAGATGGCCCGCGAGATGGGCATCGAACTCACCGACACGCACATCGCCGTGCTGAACTTCCTGCGGGAACGCTATCTGGCAGAGCAGCCGCTCACCATCCGGCGCATCGGCAAGTCTGGGATTGTCACCATCAAGGAGTTCTATGGCCTTTTTCCCGGCGGCCCGCTGAAGGTGTCGAGCAAAATCGCAGGCATTCCCAAACCAGCAAGCTGCGTGTGATGGCTGCGCGTCATGAAGGGGCAGAGCCCCTGTCACGGGCAGACGATGTCTGCGTCAGGTGCGGCCTGCGGCCTCATCAGTAGCTCGCTTCGCTCGCGTCATTTCTTGCGTCAAGCGCTGGTGATGACCAATGACCGCCCCACAGGGGCAAAATGACGCCCGAAGGGCACCTGACCATCAATGACCTTTAAACCCTCACAACCATGGAAGCCACAACCCTAACCCAACCGACACCTGCGGTGGCAGAAAAGCATCTGGTGAAAAAGGTGCTCATCATCTGCGCACGCGGCACCCTTGAGGATGTGTACGCCGCCCTCGTGATGGCCAACGGCGCGCTGATGGAAGGCATGGAAGCCAAAATGTTCTTCACGTTCTTCGGCCTCGACGCCATCCGCAAGGAAAAACAAGACCACCTCCACACCGCCACGGTGGGTAATCCAGCGATCCCGATTCCCACCATGGTGGGTGGTCTTCCCGGCATGGAAGCCCTCGCCTCAGCGATGATGCGCAAGGAGATGGACAAGCTCGACATCCCGCCCGTCTCCGAGTTTATGGAGATGATTGTGGCGGGCGGCGGCGAGATCTACGCCTGCAAACTCGCGGCGGACATGTTTAAGCTGGAACGCGAAGACCTCATCGACGACCTCGTTGATATCATCACCGTCGGCGACATGTATGCGCTGGCCGAAGGCGATGGCACCCAGATAATCTTTATCTGACACAGCCCTGAACGGCGTGGGAGGGGGGGCAGTCAGCATCAACCTCTCCGATTCCATTTCCACATACGTTCCAATGAAATCTGTCTCTCCTATGTCTTTAGGAGAGACAGACAACAAAGCGAGCGGAGGCGAAGCCGGATCGAGCGTGTTGTCAGAGAGGAAAGTAAAAGGGGCTGCATCATTACTTTGACGAAAACGAGGTTCGATGAGCAACACGCCCCTGCACCGGAAGAAATGCCGCCGGTGCAGGGGCGTGTTGTTTGATACGGTCTGATAATCGAAACGCCTCCGGACAAGCAAAACCGATGACGTGACGTTCCCTCTCCCTTGATGGGAGAGGGCTAGGGTCAGGGGGATTCGTTATACCGAGCCAAGCGCTTTTGTTGGCATATTTCCCCTCACGCTGACTCGCTCCCACCGGGGGAAGAGAACATATGATCTGGGCGATGCCTTTTCCCTCTACCGTCTAGCTTTCTCTTTCATATTGCGGGACACAGCTCTTGTCCACAACGCCAATCTCCCTACTCAACCCGCCCGGTTTCCCACTCGCAACAGCCGCCCGTATCCTTTTCGGAAACGCCCGTACCTAGGGACTTGTCGCCCCTTCCTGTTGACTGGCACCGCTGCATCCGCATGAACCGCGCCCTTCTTCTGCTTCTGGTGGTCACCCTGGCCACGCCGCTCCTGACCGTTGCTCAACCCGCACCGCCGGACAACCCGCCCGTGCCGCCGCCCACCGCCAACGAAGTCACCGCCGTGTTTGTGGACGACGCTCCGCGCATCGACGGGCGGCTGGACGACGCCGTATGGCAAACCATTGCGCCGATCCAGAACTTCATCCAGGTGTGGCCCGAAGACGGCAGCACGGCCACGGAGCCCTCGGAGGTGCGTATCGCCTACGACCGCGACCACCTGTATTTCGCGTTCCGCTTCTACGACGCCGACGCCCACCTCATCCGTGCCAAAAATCTGGAGCGCGGCGGCCGCAACGACCGCGACGACCACGCCTACATCGGCCTCGACACGTACCAGGACAAGCGCAACGCCTACCTGTTCGAGATGAACGCGCTGGGCACCCAGGACGACGCCACCATCACCGACGAAGGGCTCACCATCGACAGCTTCTCGTGGGACGCCGTCTTCCGCAGCGAGACCCAAATCACCGACGACGGCTGGACGATGGAAGTGGCGATTCCCTTCCGGCAGCTTCGTTTTCCCGACGGCGACGAGTTGGAGTTTGGGCTGATGCTCTCGCGCATGATCAACCGCAAGAACGAGCGGGTGATGTGGCCCCGCATCGGGCTGGAATACGGCGGCAGCTTCGGGGCGCTCGCGGCGGTGTCGCAGTACGGCACGTTAAAAGGGCTCAAAAACATTCGGCGCGGCAAAAACATCGAGATCAAGCCGTACATCATCACCGGGGCGCAGCAGGTGCGGCCCGACCTCGCCGTGGAAGACACCGACTCGGAGTTCACCCGCGACATTGGCGTCGATTTTAAGTACGGCATCACCTCCAACCTCACGCTCGACCTCACCGTCAACACCGACTTCGCGCAGGTGGAGGCTGACAACGTGCAGCTCAACCTGACGCGCTTCAACCTGTTCTTTCCCGAAAAGCGCGAGTTCTTTTTGGAGCGCTCGGGCTTGTTTCAGCACGGCAATCCGCAATCAACGCAGACGTTTTTCTCGCGCCGTATCGGCCTGAGCAACCAGATTTTGGCGGGGGCGCGGATGACGGGGCAGATTGGGCGGTTCTCGGTGGGTGTGCTCAACATCGAGACCGGCGAGGAGATGAAGGAGTTTTTAGGCAGCCAGTCCATGAACAACACCGTGGCGCGGGTGCGGACCAGTCTGTTTCCGCGTGCCACCGCCGGGGCCATCTTCACCAACCTGCAACAGGGCGATGCCTACAACCGCGCCGTGGGCGTGGATGCGCAGTACCGCTTCTGGAGCGCGAGCCAGTTTAACGCGTGGTTTACGCAGGTAGATGACAGCGACGATGCGCGGGACGATGCCGCCGGGCACGCGAGCCTGCAACTGCAAAACGACCGCTACGGCACCCGCGCCACCTTCACGAGCGTCGGCGAAAACTACAATCCCGCCCTCGGCTTTGTGCGCCGCCGTGACATGCGGGCCTACACCGGGCGGCTGCTCTTCACCCCGGTGGTGCAAATCGACGCGCTGCCGTTTATCCGCCGGTTCTATATGCAGGGTGACGCGATTTATATCGAGGGGCAGGATGGCGAGAAACAAACCACCGAGGTGCAAGGCGTCTTCCGCACCGAGTTCAACCGCCGCGACAATGTGCAGTTGATCTATGAACGCCAGTTCGAGCGGCTCGACGGGTCCTTTTTTATCCGCCCGGACGCCGAAATTGTGGCAGGGGATTACAGCTTCGGGCGCTTCCGGTTGAGTGGCAGCACGGACTCCAGCCGCCGCCTCTACGGCTCGGCCTATACCGCCCTGGGCGATTTTTTCCATGGCACCCGCACCGATGTGGGCGGCACGGTGGGCTTCCGCCAGTCGCAGCACCTGTCGTTGGAGACCAGCGTGAACCGTTCTGCCATCGACTTGCCCATCGACAACGGGGCGTTTGATGCGACGACGCTGTCGGTATCGGTGCTGGGTGCGGTGAGCCGCAAGCTGTTTGCGAAGGCGCTGATTCAGTACGACAACTTCTCGCGCGATGTGCAGGCCAACATCCGCGTGGACTGGATCCATACGCCCGGCAGCGACCTGTTTTTTGTGTTCAACACGTCGTACCATTTCGCCGACGACAACGACATCCTGTTCGATCCGCACCGCGACGTACTCCTGAACGACCGCGTGGGCGTGGCGAAGCTGACGTACCTGATTCTGCTGTAACCACGGGTTATCGCTTTCTCAACGTCATCGCGAGGAGCCAAAGGCGACGTGGCGATCTCACCCCGGCTGGGGTGCTGTTATTTAGCGGGATGAGATCACCACATCCCGCGCGGCGGAATTCGTGATGACCTGAAATAAACCCTCCTTGCTTCCCCATGCGCTTCTTGTTATTCCTCCTCGCGCTGGCGCTCGTGCCCATGATGGCGCACGCCCAGTCCGAAACCGTTATTTACCTGCTGCGCCACGCCGAAACCACGGGGCCGCCCTACGAAGACAACCCGCCGAACCCGCACCTCAGCGAAGACGGCAAGGCCCGCGCCGCCCATCTAGCGTATCTCCTCGAACACGCAGGCATCACCCACATCTACAGTACCAACTACCGCCGCACGATGCAGACGGCTCAGCCCCTCTCCGAAGCGACGGGATTACCCATCACACCCTACGACCCACGCGCCCTCGATGACTTTGCGGCGCAACTCAAACAAACACCGGGGCGGCATGTGGTAGCCGGGCACAGCAACACCACGCCTGCGCTCGTCCATGCCCTCGGCGGCGACGCAGGCACCCCGATTGACGACGCCAGCGAATACGACCGCCTCTACATCCTCGTCGTCCAGCCCGGTGGCGAGGTGGTGACGCTGCAACAGCGGTATGGGGTGGCGGGGGACAGATAATGGTTAAACCAGCGCGCTTTGATTGGCTTACGTGAATAGTTATGTAGCGTCCTTGTACGTATATCAAATTATAAAAAAGGAGAGCGTGCACTTTTGTGAATGTGATTGAGTTTGTGATGATATGGTAGTTCTTGAACCTGTTCTTTTTTCGACCTGCCGATGCCTATAAACTGAACGGTTGTGTTTTTAAAGTAAAGCATCAGTTCGCCTAATCGAGACCAACCACGCTCTTGAAGGTTATTCACAAGAGCACGTCGAAAAGTGGTTGCCAGAATATCAGCCAATTGAATACCACAATTATCTCTGGAGTCTACAAAAGTCAGACTCTCTTTGAATATCCTCGTTGCATCGAGATGTGATTGCTGGGTATCTAGGTCTGGAACATGTTCGAGGAGGTAATCAGGTACTGGTCGATAATACTTCTTGAAGGCGGAATAATCGCCTTCATCTAGCATAATAAAGGGATCTTGGATTGACATCGTCTGCGTGAAAGCGGCTATCACAGTTAGCCAATATTCTTCATAGGCAATTCGGTCCCGGTCCTTTGCATCTACAATCCAATTGAAATTCTCAAGCTCATTCGGAATTCTCTGGCAGAAGTAGATTGTGGAAGTCTGAACAGCACGCCATATCACTTGGACAACAAGCCATGACTGTACGTATAGCGGATTTGATATCCCTTTCAATTTTTCCTGCAAGAGACGGGTGTTTTCAGCCAGAATGGGAGATCTTTGAGGGTCTATATGTTCAGATAGTTTATCTGCCTGAATATGCTTGTGCGCTGTAATGTTGTCATCTACAGACAGTCCCAGGTCAACTACAGCGAGTTCTAGGATCACATCAAAACTTGTGAGTAGCTTGATTACCGCTGAAACCTGATCTTCATCAAGTTTGCTTCCTTTAACTTCTTGTTCCGGTGTTCCCCATGACTCTTTGAGATCTTGGAAACCAGCCTCAAGTGCAACTAGCTGTGTCTCCGGTACTACAAGAGCTGCAACCGTAGATATTGTATGCTTCCTATTTTGTGGGTTAGCGAAAGTACCAGATTCGTCGATGTAGATATTCATCGTACTTGCGATACATAACGAGACTCCTACTGACCCCGTCGGCATAACAGGCGGCGCGAGGCTTAATATACGTAATTACACACGGGGAGCGGTTGCCGTTACATTCACGGGCAGCCGGACGATAAACGCCGTGCCCTCTCCGTCCGCACGCTCCACCGAAAGCGTCCCGCCGTGGCCCTGCGTGATGATGTCGTAGCTTAAGCTCAGGCCCAACCCCGTGCCCGACCCCGTGGGCTTGGTCGTGAAAAACGGCTCGAAGACCTTGGCACGGATCACTTCCGGGATGCCGGGGCCGTTGTCCTCCACGCGGATCTCCACCGCCTCCTCCACCTGCCGCGTCCGCACGGTGACGACTGGCTGGTACGGCGCGCCTTCCCGCGCCGCCCGTTCGCCAACCGCATCGAAGGCGTTGCTCATCAGGTTGAGCACCACCCGCCCGATTTCCTGCGGCACCACCGCTAGTTGCCCCACCGCCCCGAGTTCTTTCGTGACCTGGGCGTCGAACCCTTCCGTGCGGGCCCGCTTGCCGTGCCACGCCATATCCACATGCTCCGTCACCAGCGCATTCAGGTCGACGGTACGCCGCTCGCGGCTGCCACTACGTGCGTGTTCAAGCATCGCGTGGACGATGTTGTCCGCCCGCCGCCCATGCGCTTCGATTTTCTCGGCGTTCAACGTGAGGTCGGCCAGAATCGCCTGGACCGCTTCGGGGTTGGTCCCGGCCTCCAACTCCTGCACAAGTTCCTCCACCAGCTCGCGAGAGAGGGAGGCAAAGTTATTGACGAAGTTGAGCGGGTTTTTGATCTCATGCGCCACCCCGGCGGTGAGGGTGCCCAGCGACGCCATCTTCTCCTGCTGGACGAGCTGCGCCTGCGTGGCCTTGAGTTCGGCAAGCGACCGTTCGAGTGCGGCGGTTCGGCGGATGACTTCCTGTTCCAGCTCGCGGTTGCGGGTCTTGAAGAGTTCCAACAGCGAATCGCCCTCTTTCTGCAAGGCATTGGGGAGGGAGAAGTGAAAATGGAGCAGGATCCACCGCCTATCGCGGTACTCAAACAGGAGCGAAACGCGAGGATGCAGCACCTGCTTCTCCGGCTCCATGTGGACCTCCACCTGAAATTCGCCCTCGGCCAGGGCCAGCGTGGGGCTCAGCAGGCGCACCTGCATCCACGGTGCGGCGAACGTGATCGCGTAGGGTAGTTGTTCATGCTCGTGCACCGTATGGGCGCGGAGCGTGGCACGGTCTGGATAGTGTTCGCACTGCCCAGTACCAAAGCCTCGGAAATCCTCAGCAACATACGCGAGGAAGCCGTCAACGGCTGCTTCGCCGCGCTGCTCCCAGTAGCGCATGAGCGTCTCGATCGTGCGCAGCACCTCCGCTTCCATATCCAGCGGCAAGAGCACATCGGTTGGAGATGGGCGGGGAGACAGGGCGTTCATTTATGGCCGGAAGATGAGGGTCAGGAGCAAGGCCATGCCATACAAGCCGATCCCGTAGATGGTGTGGGAGGCGAGGCTTTTCAGGCGGGCCACATTCGGTTTCGCCGTTTTCGAGGCGGCGATCCCCAGGCCCATGCTGGGCTGCATGATGAAAAAAGGAGCCGCCACCGTGACAAGGCCAACGACCAGCGCTGGCAGCGGGGTCGGATGACGCGCCCAGTCGAGGCCCGCCATGCCCAGCAGCAGCGCGGCAAAGGTGATGCCGATGAGATAGTGCGCGCTCCACCCGATGATCCGTTCCCCACGGACGGGCGTGGCCTGGGCCATGTTGGCATGCACGAAGCGCCCTTGTGGGAAGTGCCCGATCCAGCGGCCCAGCAGGCCCACGTTCAACGATGGAATCCCATAAAACCGCCGCAGAGATTCGTTCCAGAGGTCAAGACCAACCGTAGCTCCGACCCCCATCAGGACGGTGCGTAAAAGGATTTCCCATCCCTCACTCATGGTTGTCTATCTCCTCATACAACATCTTTTTATGCCTTGGCCTCCAGGCTTCGCTCAAGCGATTCAGGGCGTGGTCTCCTGTGATGTTTGGGGTAACGTCAGGAATGGCCGGATATAGAAATGAAAAGTACTTCAGCGGTTTGGATCTTCAAACATTTACAGGTAGCGATGCACCAATTTCATAATTCGCCGCTTGGGCAAGAGACGCAGCAAGCTCGCTCGCGCAAGCCGAAATCATAATTCTCAACAAGCTCTTAAACCTCAATATTGCCTTCGGTCACCATCTGGCAGGTCCCGGCCACCCAAACCCCTGTAACTACCCCTGCCTGCTTCTCGGTTCGCGCATCCAGCACGCTGGGACGTTTCATCTCCACGCCCTGCGCGATATGCCAACGAAACGCGCCGTCCTGTTCGGGTTTGTAGTGGCTGAGCAGGGCAACCAGCGCCCCATTGGCGCTGCCCGTGGCGGGGTCCTCCGGAACGCCATCCAACGGCGCAAACATGCGGGCACGCAAATCGAAGCCGTCCTGGCTCTGGGTATAAACATGAAGGTCTGGCATGACCCCTTGCCTGTAAATTTCCTCGATGGCCGGTAGATAGGTGTGGCAGTTTTCCAAGACCGTTTGGTTTTTGATTTCCACCATGATAAAGGGCAAGCCTACCGAGGCCACTTGAGGCGGATGGGTCCGTGTTACGATGTCTTGGGGCGACAAGGAAAGAGCCGCCGCAATCAATTCCACCGAAAGGGTTGGGCCGATGGACAACGGTTCGGGTGCCTTCAGTTCGCACCATAGGTTTTCGCCTGTTTTGCGAATCGTGATCGGGACCAAACCGGCCTTTTCCTCAAAGACGATGTGGGTTTCATCGTCTAGGCTTCCGAGTTCTCCGATCCGTGCCAACGTGAAGGCCGTCCCGATATTGGGGTGCCCGGCAAAGGGGACTTCCTGGGTGGGCGTGAAGATGCGGACCTGGCGGGTATGTCCGTTTTCGCTCGGCAACACAAAGGTGCTCTCCGAATAGTTAAACTCCCGGGCGATTTGTTGCATCTGCTTGCTGGAAAGACCCTCTGCATGGGGCAACACGGCCAGCGGGTTGCCACCAAAACGGGTGTCGGTGAAGACATCACACGTGTAAAAGCGGTACTTCATTTGTAAACAACTAAATGCATCCTACGCCGCAGCATCAGCCTTCAGGGCGCGGTGGTGCAGCACGGTCCAAACCGCGGTCACCAAAAACGGCATGGTGGAACCCGCCACTTTGAGGTTGAGGCTCATCAGGCCGATGACAAACATAAACAGAAGCAACACCCCGATGCCCGCCATCCCCAGAAACGTGAGCCACCGGCTGGGACGCTGCTGAAACAGCGTTGCCACCAGCAGCAGTTGCCCGACCAGCGGCAGCAACGTAAACGGATGCAGCGCCGAAGAGGGGTTGGTGAACAGCTTCACGATGATATCGAATTCTCCCTGCACCAGAAACATCGCGTTGCCGCCGCCCCACTCCAGGTATCCCACTAGCGACGTGAGGATCAGTGCCAGGTTGAGGAGTTTGGTTTTCATTTCCCCCTGTTTTTTGCTGTGCAAGGAAGCGCCGAAGGACACGAAGCCCACCACGGGCATTGACGCCCGTTATGTTTCCGCCTTCAGGGCGGGCTCCCCATCGCCGCGAAAAGAAACCTCGCCTTCCACCAGCCTGATGTTGCTGCGTACTGCCTTAAACCGGTCGGGGGCGAGCATGGCGGTCAGGTGGTCCTTAAACTCGCGAATGTAGGTCCGCTCCATCTCCTCGCGTTCCGCCTCCCAGAACGCGTCTTCCTGCGTCTTTAGCTTGTATTCGATCACTTTTTCCAGCACCAGCAGCGTGGTGGGGAAATCGAAATACTTGATGGCGGTTGCGTCTTCCGCCATCTTTCGCGCCGTCCTGAAATCGCGGTGGCGCTTCTGGTCAGGGAAATCGAGCGCGACGGTTTCTATGTCGTACGCCTGATGCTTCAGTTCGACGATCTGCTCATCGATGGCCTCGCGGTGTAGCTCGGCCAACGACGTAGGCAGGAAGACAAAAAAGGTAAGCTGGGACGGGTCCGCCACGCCTTTGCGCAGCCGCCGCACCACGGGCACAAGGTAGTTGTGCAGATAACCGTAGGCGAGCGCATAAGCAATCGTCAAACGCTCGTGCTTCAAATCCCGGTTGAGTTTGTTTATCAGCCACCGCCCGAGTAACGGCACGGCGGCATAAACCAGCCCCAGCAGGACGAGGTACGGCTCCAGGTTTAACGCGTCGGGAAAGACAATCCAGAAAACCGCCATCGCCAGGCTGGCGAGCAGAATGACAAGGCTGGCCCACCGAAAAGCCGCCTCAAGTCGTCTGGTTCGTTTGTCTTTCATCGTTGATTCCCAAAGATCTATCCGCAGAGTGTAACGCGCCGGAGTCAGGTTCGAGAGGCCGCATCGACGGATGCCGTTAATATACCGAATCTAGGCAGAGGAAGGCCTCAAATATCCACGGATTGCCTACCTGTCCTGTGCGCCTACACGCCCGGCAAGCGCCGATGCAACAAGGTTTGGTCCCACTCCGCCCCGTACTCCGACATAAAAACCATGTCCCACGCCATCACACACGCCGGGTGCGTCACGCCCAGCCCGGTGACAGCGATGGCTACGTCATGCCGGGCCACATTAGCCACCTGCGCCACCATATACTCGACGCAGCACAGGTAGTCAAACAGCGACACCAGATGGCCCGGACTGGGACCGGCTGCCGTGCCGTACACGGTTACGTCGAGGTCTGCCTCCACGGAATAGGAGGGCTTCCACGGGAGTTGGTTTGTGAGCACCAGGCGGGCGGGGAAGTCGGACGCCCACACGTTTTGCGGAAACCCTTCGTTTTCGCTGTAGGCGACATACGAGAAGGAGACACCGAGGGCATCAAATACGTGCCCCACCCATTGGTCATAGCGAATAAACGACCCGCCATCCAGGTACGCCTCAATCCAGTCCTTCTCGCCGACATACACAAAGCCGTGTTCGGCCTCCAGGCCTTCCAGTTCGGCTCGCCGCTTTTGGATACGCTCTGTGGGTTCATCCGACAGATAGCTGCCCGTGAGCGTCCTGGATTGCTGCGCGGCCACAAGGCGTTCAAAAGCCTCAAAAGGAAGCGCCTTCCTTCTCGAAAGACCAAACGGGTCGTGCATACGCCTTCCTTTTATCATGGATGTTTTTTGTGTTGGAAGATAGCATACGCCCGGAGTAGGTACTAATCCGCGCCTCTCCGCGTTTTCCTTCGTAGGCATCACCCGTTCTTGAAGGTATATGGTGTATGAAATCCTGGCTTCGTACGACGCTGAAGGTAAGTGGCATCGTCCTCGTTGTGCTGATCGTGCCCCTTTGGGGGCTCAAATATCTGCTTTTCGACAAGGCACCCGCTATCCCCGAGACCACCCAAACGGCCTTCGACCTGGAGGAGGTGCGGGCCCTTGCCCGGTCGATGGATGGTCCGTTGCCCCTGCGGTTGAACCTGTTGGAAATCGCCGACGTGCCCTTTTTGCGTACGGCTGTTTTTGCGGGCGGCGGCTTCGGCGAACACCGGCTGCATTTTTCTAGCCTGCAACTGGTCTACGAAACCTACACCGTCATCATTGATCCGGTCCATAGCACGCAGGTTCAGGATCTGGTCTTTCCCGGTGGCACCTATGACCCCGCGGCGTATGAGACGTTGCAAGACGCGATGCGCAAGGCGCGGCTGATCCTCGCCACCCATGAGCATATTGATCATGTTGGCGGCATCGGGGAGTCGCCGTATGTAGAAGAGATCCAACCGGCGGTGCGCCTGACGCAGGAGCAGATCGATGCCTTAAAAGCCGACGAGGAAGTGCGCCCCGTTTTCCCGCTTGCCTTGCTGGAAGGGTTTGCACCACTTGTATATGAACAGTATCACGCCATCGCGCCGGGCGTGGTCCTGGTCAAGGCTCCGGGGCATACGCCGGGCACGCAAATGATTTATGTGCGGCTGCAAAACCAGGAGGAGTGGCTGCTGGTGGGCGATATTGTGTGGCACATGGACAATGTACGGCACCTGACGGGGCGGCCCTGGATCACCAATCTTGTTGGCGGCGAAGACCGAACGGCGCTGGCGCATCAGTTGCGTCTGTTGTACGACCTGGACACACGGGGCGACCTGCACCTACTGGTGGCCCATGACAAGCAGCAACAGGCGGACTATATCGCCCAGGGCTTGCTCAACGCTGGATTTGAGTAGTCGCTGACCTCAGCGGACCAACACCATCGTGCGCACCTTGGTGTGGCGGCCCGCTTGCAGGCGGTAGGCGTAGACGCCACCAGGCATCGCCGAAGCGTCCCAGATCACGGTATAGGTTCCTGCCGGGCGAGTGGCGTCGAGGAGTGTAGCGCGGTGCCGTCCCAGCACGTCGAAGACATCAAGGCGGACATGCGCGGGTTGGGCGAGGGTGAAGGGAATCGTGGTCTGTGGATTAAACGGGTTGGGATAGTTTTGTGCAAGGGTGAACCCGGTAGCAACTTCAGGGGCGGGTGCTCGCGCCGTGTCGGTGTCGTCTGTGAGGCGGAGGATGGTGCCGCCTGTACCCACCACCCAGCCGCTGTCGGGGCGCACCATGTCGATGCCCCAAAGATAATTCGTCGTGCCGCTTGGCTCCCGTTTCCACGTCGCGCCGCCGTCCGTTGTGTGCAGGATCACACCACTTTCGCCCACCACCCAGCCGTTTGCGGCGTCCGTAAACTCCATGTCGTTGAGGGCGACAAACGTGCCGCTCTGTTGCCGCGTCCAGGTTTGGCCGCCATCCGTGGTTTGAACGATCTGCCCGCCGTCGCCCACGGCCCAGCCGGTCTGTGCATCAACAAACTGAACCGTGTTGAGCGTGCCCTGAAGACCGCTACCTTGCCGCGTCCAGGTTGCGCCGCCGTCCGAGGTGTGCAACACCGTGCCGTCCTCGCCAACCGCCCAGCCCTGTGCTTCATCAACAAATGAGGCATCATTTAGCGTAGCCGTGACGCCGCTGTGCTGCGGAGTCCAGGTCTGAAACGCATCGGCAGAGTGAAGAATGGTGCCGTTTGCTCCGACGATCCAGGCGGTGTTGGCATCAGCCACAAAGCCACCCGACAAGGCTTCCGACGTGCCGAAATCAATCGGAGCGAGGGTGAGTTCTACAACACGGGATTTAAGTCGCGAGGTGTTGTCGCCTGCCTCGACATGGGCAGTAAACCCCGGTGTTCGGCACGCATCCATGATGATGATGCCAAACTGGAAACGATTCTCTTCGGCAATTTCTTTTTCTTCTGCTTCAATTGCCTCTTTCGTATAGCACGTTACATAAGATGTGGGCGTCTTGTTTGCATCCAGCGGATGACTGGTCCAGTTCATGCCGCCATCTTCGGTTAGGTAGACCCGGTCGCCGGGCCCTACCGTGAGGCCCAGCCGGGGATTGATGAACATCACGTCCAGAAAAGGATCTCGGGGGCCACGGGTCTGTGCCGTCCAGGTTTGGCCGCCATCAGTGGTCTGCATGATTTCGCCGCTGAACCCCACCACCGAGCCGTTCATGGCGTCGGTAAAAAACACACCGGAGAGGTCGCCCAGTGCGCCGGTCGGCTGGGCCGCCCAGGTGACACCGCCGTCGCTTGTGTGGAACACCCACGTCCCGTCCACGGACTGCCGGTTCGTCGTTACCCAGCCGTGGTTGGCGTCCGCGAAATGAACATCGGTGAAGTTACCCATGCCTACGCCGTCGGCCCATTGTGTCCAGGTGGTGCCGCCATCGGTGGTGCGGATGCTTACGCCGCTGAAGCCTACGGCCCAGCCCGTCTGGGCATCGACGAAATGCACCGCCTGGAGCGACCGGCTTGGGTCTGACACCTGGCTATCCTGCAGATGCCACGTCTGCCCGCCATCGGTGGTGTGATAGATGGTGGCGTTGTTTCCCACGGCCCATCCCGTCTCCGCGTCGATGAAGAAGAGGTCGTTACACGCAAAACCGTCGGCAAGCGCCCCCTCGTTCCATGTTTGCCCACCGTCGGTGGTGCGGACGACGGTGTTTTCGAAGGCAAGCCAGCCGTGGTTGGCGTCGGTGAAATGCACGGCATTCCAGAATTCCTCCCGGCCCACGTCTACCGCCGTCCACGTTGTGCCGGCATCGGTGGTGCGGAGCAGGATGCCGTTGAAAAAGAAGTCGCCCTGATCGCGGCTCACCGCCCAGCCGTGCTGTGCATCGACGAAATGCACATCGGTGAGGGTGCCCCGTGTACCACTGTCCTGCACCCGCCAGCTTGCGCCTCCGTCTGCTGTATATACGATGGTGCCTGCGCTGCCGACGGCCCAGCCGTGCTGCGCATCGGCGAAGTGGACGGCTTCGAGGGGGTTGCCCTGGGGCAGCGGGTTCTGCCAGTCGATGTGCTGGGCCGCGGAGGCGTGCAAGCCGCTCCAGAGAGGTAAAATCAGTAAGAGGCAGGCTGTTTTCATAGAAGGGGCCTCTTCTGGGTAAAGAACGGGATTACACCAAGAACGGAGGTATCCGGTAGCGGGTCAACTTATTTTTAGAGGCGTACCCAGAAAAGGGACCGTATCACCACCGGGCAGGTCGTGGGCATGAAGCCAAGGGTTAGGTGGCTACGCTGGAGACACGCCTTGAAAACCAGGCATGGATCAGTCCCGCTTGGTAGAAGGGCACCGGCTCGTCAAAGCCGCCTGCCTGGATGATCGCCGCCACCTGTGCGGGAGGCAGGATCGCCACGTCACGGGCATAAGCAGCACGCATGGACGCCAACCCTGACACCGGGATACCTGCTCTCACCATCATGTTCAGCCAGGTCTGGAGCAGGGCCTCGTACGCGGGCGAACCGACGTCCGAGGCGAGGTCGGAGCTTGCCAGCAACCCCCCGGGCCGAAGCCGGGCAGCGATGGATTGGAAAAAGGCAACGCGCGCCTCTTGTTCAAGCATAAACTGCGATACCAGAAAACACGTCGCGGCATCAAACGGGGCCTGGGCGGGCAGCGACTCCAGGTATCCCTCATAAAAACGACAGCGCGAGACGTACCCGCCTTGCTCCGCCTTATGGCGGCACACCGCAAGCATGGCCCCCGATGGATCTACGGCGGTAAACGTCCATTGCGGGAAGCGCTGGGCAAGGTACGCCATTTCCTCGCCGGTACCGACACCGACGCAGAGCAGGCGCGCCTGGGCAGGCAGTTCGGCAAAGACTGCCTCCAGCAGGAAGTGCAAGGCATCCCGGATGGGTGCTGTTTTTGCCCAGCGCTCGTCATAATGCGATGCCTGTTGATCGAAGACGGTCTTGAGTTCGTCGCTGCGCATGGTGGTTGCCTATGGGTGTGGCCTAGGTGCGCTATCGGGGCGCAGGGGTAGCAGAGATGCGGGCAACGCGGCTGCTCCGAATCTTCCACCCTCCTTCGTTCTTCTGCACTATCGCAAACATCGATTCTCGAACAAGTCCGGTGCGTGCATGTCCGAAGGTCATTACCACATCTACCTGGGCCAGATTCTGGCTGAGTAGCTTCATCGCATCGATGATCAGTTGCCGCGCCTCTGCACTATCGCGTCCTTGAAGGCCAACAGTCCATACCTGCTGGATCTGAGCCGGTCCCTGGTAGAGGCGTCGTGACCCAATCCGTTCACGATGGCATCTTGCTCGCTCCAAGCTGATAAACCAACCGGTTTCTACCGCACCCGCCGGGCCAGTCGGGCAGCTTGTTGCTCGGCGTCAGGTGCTTCCGGCTCCTCCGCACCGAGGTCGAGGGGTGGGGAAGGGGTGTCATCCGGTTGCGCAACACCCGCAATCGTATCCCAGTCTTGGCTCGTCACGATGGCTTCCAGGTGTTCCAAGCGCGTTTGCATACGCTCCCATTCATCGGGATGGTGCTCGCGGTGGAGTTCTTCGCGCAAGAGTTTACGCACCCCGTCGGCACTGAGGCCCCGTTGCTGCTGCAACAGCAACTCCTGCACCTTGCGGTCTTCCCAGCTTTTGCTGCCGATGCCAAAGGGCAAGGGCACCATGCCTCCCGCGATGGCAACCAGCGCCAGGGTCGTACCGAAGCCTAACAGCGGCCAAATGGCCCAAAACGTACCGGGCGAGGTGAGCAGGTTGATCACAACCACCAAGGCGGACAGGACACTGAAGATACCGAGGACGGTGTAGAAGTCTTTGAGCTTCTTGACCCGTTTCCTGATCTCCGGCTCGATGTCGTTGGGGTCGTGTTCTTCCAGGCCGAGGTCTTGCTTTGTCATGGCATCGTTCACGCGGTTCTTAGAAGTGGGCAAGTGGAATCTTGAGCAGGAAACGTACGGATGGGGTTTCCACCGTGAAGGAGGCGTCAGTGCCCCTGCGCAACAAGGTAAACGGAGCAGTAAAACGAGGCAAGTCGGACTTCTTATGGTCCAGGGGGCTTATGCCTTGGGGACGGCTTCCATTTGGGTGGTGGGCAACGTAAGGAGGAACGTTGCGCCGTTGCCTTCCTCACTCTCAACCGCCAGCATCCCGCCATATCCCTGCGTCACAATGTCGTAGCTCAGGCTCAGCCCTAGCCCCGTCCCGGTGCCTGTGGGTTTGGTCGTAAAAAACGGCTCGAAGATTTTGTCCTGAATCGCTGGCGGAATGCCTGTGCCGTTATCACGGACTTGGATTGTCACCGCGCCATTAACCTGGCGTGTGGTTACCCAGACCGTTGGTATATACGCCCCGTTATCGTGTTGTACCCGCTCGTACACCGCCTCAAAGGCGTTCTTCAACAGGTTCTGGAAGACGCGCCCTATCTCCTGAGGCACGAGTTCCACCGTACTTATGGCCTCGTCGTAGTTTCGTTTGATGTCACACCGGAAGTCTTCGTTCTGAGCGCACATGCCGTGGAAAGCCAAGTTGACGTAGTCGTCCAGCAGGGCATTGAGGTCGGTGGCAACACGTTCGCCGAGCGTGCTGCGTGCGTGCGCAAGCATACTCTGGATGATGCCGTCGGCACGCCTGCCATGTTCGTTGATCTTGAACGCGTTTTGCTTGAGATCGGCGAGGATGTCGGCGAGGTCGCCGCGGATTTCAGCCACGCTCTTGTCGGTGTTGACATCAAGCTCTTCGGCGAGTTCATCGGCGAGTTCGGCCGAGAGTTCGGCGAAGTTGTTGACGAAATTGAGCGGGTTTTTGATTTCGTGCGCGATCCCGGCGGTTAGCTGGCCCAGGGACGCCATTTTCTCCGACTGGATGAGTTGTGCCTGCGACGCACGCAGCTTGGCTGTGCGCTCCTCCACCCGTTCCTCCAACGTGCGGTTGGCCTCATCCAGGTTTTGATTGGCCTCGGTGAGTTCCTGGTTGGCCTGGGCAAGGTTGCGGTTGGCATCGGCGAAGCGCATGCCCACATAGATGGCCAACGACGCCGACAAGGCAAAGACACCGATCATGCCCGACTCGAATGCGGTATCGGCCCACGGTGCCACCAGCCAGCCGAGTTCATTTGACATTTCGATCAAGCCGATCACAATGATGGGAAGAAAGCCGAGCCCCACCACCCAGGCCCAGCGTTTTCGTTGCCAGAGCGCCACCACCACAATGCGAAAGACCTCCACAAAGAAGGGAATAAAAAAAAGGGAGATATAGGGCGTGTTTTCGAAGCGAAAGACGACCAGGCTGATGGTCACGAGGCCGCCGATGAGATACGCATAAAACATCTTCGGCAGCGTCGAATAGAAGAACGCATAGAGCAGACGAAGCAGGGCCAGCGATCCCCCAACTACCAACATGCTCCAGAATCCCCAAAGCGGCATCAGAAACGCCGATCCATGCATAAACGGGACTTCGCTGATGATGAGCACGGCTGGTGCCCAGCATGCATTCCACAAGGCGCTATAGAGGAAGAGCCGTTCTTCGCGGTAGAGCACGAAGAGTAATCCGAAAAGCACAGAGAAGGCCAGGAAAAACCCAACATAGAGGCCCTCATTCAGGCGCGTGACGGTTTGATGGTGCTGCATGGTTGTACGGTTGCCCCAGTAGATCCTGAAGCCCGACCCTCCGAGCCAGCGGGTAAGTGCTGTGTCGAAAGTGTGGACGTTGGAATAGCGGACAGCCACCAGATGCGTTTGTCCCGGTTGGAGCGGGAGCATGAAAGGAGTCACATCCAGCGCGGGCTCTTCTTGGTCTGGCGTCGCGCCTACCGTTCCGCTCTGGAAGACGCGCGTCCCATCGAGATATACCTCGATGGCACCCCGGTGATAGATGGTAAAACCAAGCGATTCGCCTTGGAGCGGCGCATCGATACGCACCCAAAAGCGAAACCAGCCAATTCCCGGCCAGCCTTGCTGGGGCAGGCTTTGGGTAGGCAGCCAGGAATCGACGCCCGTTTCCCAGCTTCCATCGTCGAAGGCGGGGTCTGCCCAATCCGGGTTGTCGCCGGCATGGTAGCGTGTCTCGAGAGGCAGCAGCTGTGCCCCGTAGGGTTTCTGGAAGGTATCGGTTCCAACACCAACGTCATCGTAAGAAAGCACGACCGGGGATTCCTGCGTCTGGGCGCGGACAAGGGCGGGAGAGAAGAGGACCCCAGCAAGGATAAGCAGAAAAAGTCGGCAGGTACGCTGCATACACATCATTTCCCGGTCTGATCATGCGTTGGATTCCGTCATTATGCGTTCCCGCAAGGGGGAAAGGTAGGCATTGGGGAGATGGAGACCAAGGTGTCAGATAGGGCCGGTAATGTCGCGTGGATTAGTCCTCTGGTATCTCCATTCTGTGATCGTAATCCCATTGATTGGAAATCGGTGGTACGGATTGCAGGTAGTGCCAAATGGCGCGGATCTCCGTTGAGTCGAAAGAGCGGCGTACAGCGTTGCATTTGCGCGGTGCCCACGATGTCCGCAGCAAGCGCTTGGTTTACCACCAGCCGCTTCCGTGCGCCGCACTCAGTCGCAACGTTCGGCGGGAGTCTCTCTCGTGTCGAGCGTGAGCGCCAACTCGTCAATCTCGCGGTCCCGTGAGTTGAAGCGACCAGACATAACCGAGTAGCTCTCGCAGGAGGCACTGCCCACCCCGCCGGGCCGCTCTGGATCGTTAACACTGTACGTGATGGCGAAGGTCGTCTTTGTAGGGTTGCGGAGCAGCAGGCTGCCAAAGGGCCCCACATCAATCCGGACAAGTTCCACGCCCGACTCGAACGTCTGGAGTAGTTGCGGCTCTAGCCCCAGGCGGTCCTTTACCAAATCGAATCCCTCAATGCTGACGTCGGCGGCGTTGTGGAGCTGGCCCACGACCCGGGTAACGGCTTCAAAGGACCGTACTTCCCGGGACAAGTCCCGCAGTCGGTCAAGCTCTTCCTCCGACAAGGCGTCGCGGTTGTCCCGGCGGTGTTGCCGGATGCGGTCGTACAACGTGTCGGCCTCTTCCATGAGCGCCTCGGCCTCGGCGGCATCGCCGAGGGAACCGGCGAACGCGCTGATGAGCCCTTTGAACTCGGCATTGAAGTCCTGGGCTGCCGCACCGCCGGTGAGAAGAAGGGCGAGGACGACGGGAAACAAGGTAAGGGAAAGACGACGTGTGACCATGGCGAGCCTGAGAGCGGTTTTGATTTTCAGTCTGGTGTAAGCAAGATACTACCGTAGATGGATTTGGTCACGTCAGTACCACGTCTGTGTCGTTGCAAACAGGCAAAACCATCGAACCCACGGCCGGCGACAGCGGAGGTACGGGCCTTTGTACATGGCGTGTTAACGCTTCCGTACCCTCCGTCGTTGTAGAAGAGATGGGGTGCTGATCCAATCGCGCCCCCTAGAACCTATGGTGGTTCTGGAAAAAGCCACGGCTAGAACCGCTTCTAACCCAAAAGACGTATGCGACGCGAATTATCCCTTGCCTTCCTAAGCATTTTGCTCCCCGCTAGCATTGTGTGGGGCGGTTGCTCATCCACCTCGAACATAAACACCAACATACCCACGCCGGTCGGCCTATGGACGTACGTTATCCCGAGTACGCCTCAGGGGGAGGCCTACGGCACACTCATGGTGGCCGCACAAGGCGAGGGCTACAGCGGAGAGATGTACATCGACCTATTCGACCAGACCGTTCCGATAGAAGAGGTTGCTTTTACCGACAACACGTTGATGTTCAAGGCCACCCTCGACGCAGGCGGCCAACTCATGGGCACTGCTGCACATATGACCCTCAGCGGCGACACAATGAACGGCACCGTGGCGGTTGAGGGCGTCGGCGATCTAGAAATCACGGCGACCCGCAGCGTGACGGACGAAGGATTGTGAGAAAGGGAGGTTGTGTCAGTCTCAAAGGTTGTGTGATGTCGACAAGCAAACAATGGCCCGCGTTATTGGGTCTCCTTGCCGTGCTGGCCGCGCCCGGCAGCCTGTTTCCGGACGCAACGGAGGTGGTTGCGCCGGGGGGTGGAGAGCGGGTGGATGCCTTTTTCACCCGGTTTGAGGCCTTCGGTTTTCACGGGGTCGTGCTGGTAGCCACCGGGGACAGCGTGGTGCTACGCAAAGGATATGGCTTTGCCGACCGCGCACGCGGCCTGCGCAACGCACCGGAAACGGCGTTCGGTATTGCTTCGCTGGACAAACAGTTTACGGGAGCCGCCATTCTGGTCTTGGAACAGGAAGGTAAGCTGAAGACGACGGACCCGATTTCGAACTACCTGGACCATGTGCCGGACGACAAGAAGGCGATAACGATCGCTCATCTGCTCAATCATCGCTCTGGACTGCCAAACACCTACCGCGACGCGTACACCGATCTGTTGTTTGACGAGTTCGTCGGCGAGATTCTCCGCACCGAACTGGCTGCTCCGATTGGCTCACGGCGCATGTATTCCAATTCGGGGTACAACCTCTTGGAGTTTATCATCGAACAGGTTTCGGGACAGGACTATGAATCCTTCCTAGCGGAACACCTGTTCCAACCGGCGGGCATGCATACGACAGGGCACCATCTGGTTAAGTTTGACGAAGACAAGATGGCCAGGTACAGCGTGCCGCAGAGCCAACTCAAGCTGTTGCAACGGGAGCCTAAACGTCCGGATGCTTTTCTCTCGTTTCGGACAACCGTGGACGACTTCTACCGCTGGCACCTGGCCCTGCAAGGCGATCATGTATTGTCGCCAGAAGTCAAAGCTAAATTGTTTCAGCCCGCTGTAGACAACTATGCCAACGGGTGGTACGTCGGGCGCACCGTGCGCGATACGCCGGTGCAGTATCACGGGGGCTATGGCACGGCAACGGATTTGTTTGCCATGATGTATCGCTATCCTGCCGAAGACGCCGTGGTCATCGTGTTTGCCAATACGACGATGAACCGCACCCTGAACCGCACGCACCTGTCGGTGATCGTCGAGCGGTTGATCTTTGGTGGAACAGTGATGATGCCGCCGCCACCAGCCACGATACCCGATGCGGAAGTGCAGGCTTTTGAAGGTACCTACCGTTTCGACGCGGGGGGCCTGTTCGAAATCCGTCGTGACGAGGCCGGACTGACGCTTGAGGCGTCCGACAAGCAAGCGGTGCTGGCCCTGCAGTACCCGGACGCTGCCAGCGAAAACGACGCGTACGTGTTAGACACGCAGCTGTCGGCGGTGTTTTTTGGTTTTGAAAGGGGAGACTTCGGGCCCTTGCAAGCTGTCACGAAAGAGGCTTCGTTTGAAGGCGTCGAGGAACGGTGGCGCAAACGATGGGAACTGTATCGGCGCTTCCACGGATCGTTGCAGTCGGTTCGGGTTCTTCATCGCCTGGAGACCGAGTACGGAGGGGCTCCGGAAATACAAACCCATCTGCTGCTTGCGTTCGAAAAAGGAACCCGTTTGGTCCGGGCGCTTGCCGATGCCGAGGGCCACTACCTGTTTGACCTGATCAGTTTGCCGCAACAACTAGAGATGCGACTTGTGCCCTTGTCAGAGACGGAATTGGCGGGGTGGGATCTACGGCTGCAAATGGGACCGACATTGGCGCTGGGCGACCCTGAGGGGAATACGCTGAAGGTGCACGGAAAGGCGGGATGGGTGACAGCCACCCGTGACTCCCACAATTGATTCCCTGCTGCCGAAAGTAATAGTTTGCGTAGGGTCAGCAGGCGCGTAAACCTGCTGCGGAGCGATCACGAAGCCACATAAAAGTCGACCAGATTATGACAGCCGCTGCCATGTTGGAGACCATTCAATTCGTCGCGCTTCTGGTGTTGGGGGCATGGCTGCTGTGGTTGTCTGGAAGGCGGTCGGCAGAGAAGCGGGCGGATGAATTGGACCGGCTGCGGCTCTTGCTAGACCGTATCGATCCCGAAGAAATGAGCGCGTTTCTAAAGACGGACTCCGGCCGGGACTTTTTAATGAAACTGGTTGCCCAGGCTACCCCCCCTGAAGTCATCGAAGCCAACGCGATCCAGCGGGCGGTCGTGCTCGGCTTCATCGGGATAGGCTGTCTCGTGGTGTTTGCGGTGATTCTGTTCATGACGGCGGGTGGCCTCTCTCCACACATAGGAGGCATACCCGCAGAACTAATCATGGGAGCAACGGGCGGCGTGCTGGTCTTCACAGCCGGCGGCATTCTGCTGAGCATCCGCATAAATAATCGGAGATCGTCGTCCAGGAGTCAGCGTGCGTCCCGGTGAGTAACCGACCACAGGATCCCACAAAAAGAGCCGCCCCGCCGGACTTCGAGCAGGTTTTTGCCGAGGTAGCAGCGCCGCTTCGGGCCTATTTACGCAGATCCACGACCGTGCACGATGCCGATGACCTCCTGCAGGAAACCCTGATCCGCTTTCTGGAATCGCCACGCTCGGAGACCCTCGATCTGCGCGCCTGTCGGAAGTATATTTTCCGCATCGCATCAAACCTGCTGCGCGATCATTGGCGGGCGAAAAAGAGGGCACGCGCCTTTGAAAGCAGACTCCGTATGCAGGAGGCAGAGGCCATCGATGCTGAAACGGAGCTAGCGATACACATCGAACTGGATCGTGCCCTGGATATGCTCTCCGAACGCGAACGAGCCATGTTGTGGCTCGCGCATGCAGAGAATTACACGCACCGTGAGATCGCATCCGCGCTTGGTCTTCGTGCGGGGAGCGTGCGCGTTCTTTTGTTTCGAGCACGACGCAAGGTGGCCGCCGCCATCGGGCCCAAAGAGGAATCGTAAACGGTAACCGGGAACGTATATGCAAACCAAGGACACCCTCGATGAACTGCTGAAACAACAGTTTCAACACGACACGGAACGTGCTTCCGTAGATCTGCCAAGCTCCCACATGGTCATGCTGCGCTCGAAGATTAGCGCGATGGTTGGGGTGGTGGCGGGGAAGCAACGCGAGACCACCCGATCAGCGCACGTCATCGTGCTGGTCGCCCAATGGGTGCTCCTCTTTATGTTTTTATTCGCTATGGCCTCGTTTATCCCCTCGCTGGGCGGCGGCACGAGTACAGCCAAAATTATTGCCCTTGGAAGTATTGTTGTCGCCTGGCTTATGGACCGGTTTGAGTAGGACCGTTTGCGGGGTGCTATGCCTCGCCCCCAGGCGACACGCTATCTGGCTCAGCAAGGGCTATCCTGCTTCAATTATTTCTGTGTTTTTAATAGCTACCTGACCCGTGAGAGTGCGCATCACCATCCCATGACAAACAACCAGCACCTTGTCTTATACATCATACTTACGCAACGTCCGGGTCATTCTTTCGCGCATCATGTCAAACGATTCCCATTGCTCCGGTCTATCCCCAGAATGAATCCCCCCTTTTGTATTAAAGTCCCGTTCGATCCGTTGCACATCGCGGAGTCCTTGCCAGTCAAAAGCCAGGTCAGGAACCCATTCATGAAGGTCAAACTCAACATGGAATGGAAGGCGAAGTTGTTTGACTAGATGCATTGCCGTCTCCATCGTCCGGATCGTTGGCGAGCAGATCAAAACGTCTCGGTTGTACCGGCTCTCAAGAAAACCCTCATGCCTTCCGGGTGCGCCTTGCCCGCAGCAGCGCCGATGCCCCAGACAGCGCCAGTGCTCCTAGGAGACCGAAGAAAACAAGACCGGGCCACACCGGAAGTAACGGTATAAAGGTGGCCTGCCCCGCCTCGGTATCGCCCGCCACAAAAACGGCCCCGTGGGCGTCTACGCCTGCCGGATTCGTGCGGATGAACCCCCGGACGACGGTGAACGGAAAGCCGACTTTGAGCACCTGCTCGCTATAGGGAGCCTCCTTTTCTCCCTTCATGAAGGCGCGCCGATAGAGGTTCCGGTGGGTGATGCCCCCTGCGGTTTCGGTCCACGGACCAGGGCTCGCTGCGGCCGTTGGGAAGGCGTAGTCAAGGGCAAAGGTCACGGCATCATCGGACGCAGTCTGTTCATATCGGAGGGGCACGAAGCGGCCACCGACCGCAAAGCAGAGAAAGGCGAGCAGGGCGGAGAGGAAAAAGTGAGTGATAAAACGTTGCACAGCCTATAGAAAAAAGGTGTTGGAAAGCGTCATTTAACGGTTGCGCGAAGCCACGGATCGAAGGGGAGTGGGCTTGCGCGATTTGCCAGTTGCACTTGGGTTCGTTGGGGCATACCATTCGACCAGCAAAACCGCATGCACACGGGTGAACCTAGCGTATCCATGGAGGCTTGATTGAACAGCGTGGCTAATTTTCTGTTCGTGTCTTTGGATGTCAGCCTGATTGCCGACATCGCGTGGCGTGTATCCGAAGAAGGTCACCACGTCCGGTATTTCATCGGTGCCGAGACAGACAAAACTATCGGCGACGGTTTCGTGGAGAAGTCCGCGGATTGGCGGGCCGACATCGATTGGGCCGATGTGATCGTTTTCGACGACATCTGGGATGGGGACCACATCGGCGTCGGAAAAATCGCCGATGAGCTGCGGGCGCAAGGCAAAGCCGTGGTGGCCGGTACCCCCGCCACCGACCTGCTGGAGGATGACCGTGGCTTTGCCATGACAGTGCTCGAAAACCACGGCGTAAAAACAACGCGCCACAAGACGTTCACCGACTTCGACGAAGCCATCGCCCAGGTCGAGAAAGACCGCTGCGCGTATGTCATCAAGCCGCTCGGCGAGGTGCAGAACATCAAGCGGCTCTTGTATGTGGGTCACCGCCCCGACGGAGGCGACGTCATCGACGTCCTGCGCGCCTACAAGAAAGCCTGGGGCCATCGGATGAAGGGGTTCCAGCTTCAGAAGAAGGTGCACGGAGTAGAGGTGGCCGTGTGCGGCTTCTTCAATGGCAAGAAGTTCATCGAACCCATCAACATCAACTTCGAGCACAAGAAGCTCTTCGACGGCAACATTGGCCCCAGTACGGGTGAAATGGGCACCAGCATGTTTTGGAGCAAACGAAATCGCCTGTTCAACGAGACGTTGGGCAGGCTCGAAGGCTGGTTGGCCGACACGGGTTACGTGGGCAGTATCGACATCAACTGCATCGTTAATGGCACCGGCATTTACCCCCTCGAATTCACGCCCCGCTTCGGCTACCCGACGATCATGTTGCAGGCCGCCAGCATGAAGACGCCCATCGGCAACTTTCTGGCTGGGTTGGCACGCGGCGAGGATGTTGCGCTTCGCATCAACAAGGGGTTCCAGGTCGGCGTGCGTATTTGTTTGCCCCCGTTTCCGTTCAACGATCCCAAGACTTTTGAAGAGAACAGCAGCAACGCCGCTATTGTCTTTCAGAATGGAAAAACGGACGGGGTTCACATCCAGGACGCCAAGCGCGTGGACGGCCAATGGCGCGCTGGTGGGCGCGTCGTGCTCTTTGTGACGGGCCAGGGCATCACCATGCAGGAAGCCCGTCAACAAGCATACCGGCGTGTCAAAAACATCATTATTCCCAACATGTACTACCGCACGGACAT
Organism: Rhodothermia bacterium; assembly: GCA_030428385.1. GTDB lineage: Bacteria > Bacteroidota > Rhodothermia > Rhodothermales > JAAAOL01 > JAUIDY01. The sequence goes on from JAUIDY010000051.1 coordinate 37,998, forward strand.
CGGCCAGCGCTGGATCGAGGGTGACGGGGACCGGCTGCTCGCCTGGGGATACCTCACGTAGACCCCCTGCCGCTTCATGTCGGCGGGGATGCTTCGATGGGGAAATAGGGGCGCAACCGCCCCTTGGTCCGCCCTCCCACCAACGCGCCGAATCTGTCCTCGAAGCTGGACCGCGGCGTCGATCGAAGAGGCCACCGCGCCAAGCGATGCATGGCCCATATGCCCTGGCAACCGAAGATCCTGCACCTCGGGCCACGGCGGCATGTTTCTTGTCAGCCACGTAGCCAGCTCTTGGTCTCCACCACTCGAAAGCGATCTTATGAACGCCCGCTTCCTGTTGCCTTCGCTTGTCGTCGCCTTTTTGCTGCAAGCTCCTATTTTTGCTGTTGCGCAGGTGCTGCCGCCCGAGCGAACGGCAGCCCAGTGGGACACTGTGGCGGAGCAGGCCGAGGCACGCGCACGCCGTGCCAAGCGGGCCCAACAAGCCTCCAAGCGGGAAGCCGCCCGCCATCGTCGCGCCGCCCGCGCGGCAGAGAGTGAAGCAAGGCGCGCAGATACGTCCATGCGGCGTTCGATGGCACGGAACCGGGCGCGGTCAGCGGAGAGCGCCGCGCGCCGCGCTGATCACCGAGCAAACAGAGAGGCGCGGAAGGCGCGGGTTGCACGGAGAGACGCCGGGGAAGCGCGTGCGGCGAGTCGACGCCTACGGGCTGCGCAAACCGACAGTGTGGACGTATCAATTCATCCACCAGACTCCACTTCGGTGAACGTTCGGCCGCACCACGTACCGTAGACCTTGAGCAATCTCCTTTTTTTCCGCGCACCGTGCATCCTTTCGCGGTGCATGAGCGCTAAAACACGCCGTTGTTATTTCGTATACGCCCGCCGGTCAACAGGGCGTAGAGCCGCATGAAGGTATCCAGGGGCTGGACGGCATCCCAATGTTCCACGATGTCGCCCTCCTTGAGTCGCCACGTGTCGATGATGTTTAATCCCTTCTTGTCATTCCCCCGGTGCTGCTTGTTGATGGTGGCGTGGGAGTGGAACGTCACGTAGTCCCCATCGGCAAGGATGCGTTTGACGTCATACGTGTAGTCAGGAAATCGTTTGGCGAACGCCTGGACGTAGCCGATCAAGGCGGCGATGCCGTCCGGGATATTGCGGTTATGCTGCACATAATGTGCGTTGCCATACGTCTTCTGCACATACTCAAAATCATGGTCGTTCATCAGGTGCTGAACAAAATCGGTGATCCGTTCAGCGTTGCTTCGTTCCTGGCTCGACCAGTGCGCTTGCTGCAGCGCGTCGAAATCGATGGTTAGATTCGCCATGGTTTGCTCTTGGTGTTCAAGCGGTCGTCCTTGATGCCGGGGTAACACGCTTTTTTGATACACACAAGCGACTTACGTTACGGTTTTCCTGTTTGGGTCACGTGCTATGTGGATTCTCACGGTCGAAGCCAAGCTACAAAAGCAGCAACCCATGGCTAAGTAGGCAATAGACACCGCCGTTGGTAAACACCCGGAACCGTCTAGCATTTGGGCAGCCACAGCGGGCGTTAGGCCGTGCTTGGGTCCCGGTCAGGGTTTACCCTTTTTGAAGTCCGATGACGGTGCACCAGATACCAACTCACGCTGAGGATCATCAGGAGCGGCAGTCCGATACCTAAAACGGTACCACCCAACCCGGTGGGTTCAATCGCCTCCACACCCTCAGGGGGAGTCAGCATCGCAGCACCCAGCGGACCCGTCGAAAAAACAAGGTAGGAAACCAGGTTCCAGCCCAGGTGGAGACCGATAGGGGCCGCAATGGACCCTGTCTTGGCGAACGAGAGCGCGAGCATGAGCCCAAAGGCACCCGTGAACAGGAAGACAAAGGCCATCATCACGGGGTTGCCAAAGACGCCATAGGAGAACCAGTGGTAGACGCCAAAGGCTGCCGCGCCCAGGAGCACCCCACGCCGCTCTCCCAACCATCGAATTGCCTGATAGAGGAGGTAGCCCCGGAAGAGGAGTTCCTCGAAGAGGACCGAATTTGTGTTCCACCGCAGGTGCTCGAAGAGCTTGGCCGCATCAAACGAGGCGTTAACTTGCCAGGCGACGCCAACCATCCAAGCGCGTCCTAGTTGCTGAAACGCTGCCACGGCACCTGCGATGAGGAAGCCCACCGCGAATTGACGAAGCCGCGCTTGCGGTGCGTTAAACCCGATGGCACCGAGCCCCTTTCCCTCGATTTTTAGCAGGACCCACGATACGGCGACGAGGATAGGGCCAATCATTAAGAACTAGAGAATCAGAATATGTTTGGAAAAGGAAAGCGCCTTCCCGTACGTCAGGTCGGGTCGGTGGTTACGTGCGTGGCATACCCGGTGGCGTCCCGGCGCAATGGGCCCAGGAGATAACATGTACACGAAGCAGCACCGACACCGCCGATGGAAAGAGGCAAGACCTGCTGATCAAACAGCCGTTCGCCGGATGCTAGCCTACAAGGGCCTGCCGTTTTTAACGATTTCGTTGGATAACACCTGTTGATAATCGGCGGGTAGGGTACCCGCGGCCTCATAGGTTTTTCCTTTCTCGTCTAAGATGAACCAGAAAGTTCTGCCGTCTGGCCCTCCCGGCTGGAAGTTTACATCAGCCCCGTTATTGATGAGCAGATCGCAAATGGCCCATCGTTCATAGTGGGCCGCCCATACCACGGGCGAATAGTTCAGCTGGTAGGGCTGTGCCGTCCCGAACGCCAGGTTGGGGTCTAACCCATGCTCTAAGAGAAGGGCGACTTTTTCATCGACATCCTGTCCTCCGCGTTCGATTAAGGTGTAGAGCAGCGGGACCGCATGTTCGCCCCGAACATTGGGGTCGGCTCCTGCCTCCAGCAGGGCTCTGAATAGCGACGTGTCACTATATACGCCATACCGCACCAGTGGTGCGTACCTGCTGGGATGGTATACGTTTGGATCGCCTCCGTTTTGTAGGACCAGGCGGACAATTTCATGTGCTTCGGGGGTATCGTGGCCCGATGCATTTTGTACCGCAATGCCCAGGATGGTCCGTTGGTTCGTCGTCCCGACCTGATTGATCTGGCTGTTGTCTTCTGCAAGCAGGGAGTCCATGGCGTGTACATCCGTATCTCCCATGGCCCGCATCATCGCGTTCAGGTGCGGATCTTTGAATTGCGCGTTTTCATGGGCCAGTCGCGCATATTCTGCTTGCGATTGTCGGGATGACAGGGCACGGCCTGCATACATCAACAGCGGCGTGCCGCCCAAAAGCAGCACCAGGATGCGTA
>JAUIDY010000197.1 GCA_030428385.1 Rhodothermia bacterium
CAGGTCTTCATCTTCTTCGCTCGCCAGTTCCATCAACGTTTCGATGTCTTCGATGCGCTGCCGTAACGCTTCCCATGCATCGAGCCATTCTTTCTCACCCGCGATCTCTTTTTCATTGGCTTGCGCTTCCTGGGGGTGATCCCAATAGCCGGGTTCTAATCGCTTCTTCCCAAGCGTAGCCACTCGTTCTTGCCTCCCGGCTACGTCAAAGATACCCTCCGAGCGTGCGAGCACGCTCTAACAGGCTTACAATTTCCTCATTAGTCTTCATTGCAATAACGGACTTTAGTTGTTGTTTTCCTGGTCCAAACGTCTCCTTCACAAAGAAGTTCAGCCTATGTTGACCATCCCGTGGTCATCGGAGCAGGTCGAAGTAAGGACCGCAATTGACTACCGACAACGCCCCCGAGCATCCCGAGCATGATTCCGATTACGAGGACCATGACGTAGGTTAAAAAAGGCGGCAGATCTCCTACAAGTCCTGCAAAGATGCGCGCAAATTCGTGGGTAGGGCCGGGAGCAACGATGCCATTATACCCCAAAAGGATCAGCCAACAAGTTCCAACCCCAATTCCACCCGTGAGCCACCCCTTTTTCCCTGTCCACCATCCTCCTCCCAACGCTACCCCGAAGGTCCATGCCCAACCCAGCATGAGATGTACAATCACCGCGATAATACAGGTTACAATTATTTTCACTGGCTACCTGAATTAGGACTGATGGTGGGAGGCTGTAAATTCGCGATCGCTTCCTGAAGGACTTTTCTTATTTGTTGGGATGGTTCCTTTTGGAAGCGGGATTCGATGCGGTTTAAATTGTCAGGACCAGCAATCTGACGAAGGGCTTCAGCCACCGCAAGCCGAACTTGATCATTTGGATCATCTAATAAATTAAGCAATCGACGCGTTGTCTCCAACCGAAATCCTTGCTTTTCAGCAACAAGACCAGGAAGCATCCGAGCAGAAGATTCTTTGAGGGCAGCAGGGGCCCGTGGATCCAACTTCATAAGCAAATAGGGAATGCCCTCGTCGCGCTTCATGTCAACGATGGCCTGTATAAGCGTACGCTCGATGGTGTGGTTCCAGCTTTCTGAATCGTATAGGGATAAAAAGGAAGTAACTGCCTGATCGGGGAATTTTTTAGCCATCATGCCAATGGCTTCATTTACTACCAGGTAGGAAGGATCTTGCAGGGCCGCATGAAGGGCATTCACCGCTTGATCCCGGGGAGCGGCAGCTAAACTGCGCAAGGCTGCACTTCGGACGCTTGCATGGTCTGTGCCATTCACAATCCGTTGCAGAATTTGAATTACGTATGGCTCTTTAGCATACGCTGCTAGACCGCCAGCGGCTGCTTCTCGAATAAACATTGCAGGATCTTCGGTGGCGCGAATGACCAATTCATCGCGCACTTCGCGGGTCGGTTTTCGAGGGATGAGTGCTTTAACGGCTGCATACCGTCCCTCAGCCTCATCGTCATGCCGGGCCTGCTCAATCCAGTCGAGGAGGGTTTTACGAACAACCTTAGGGGCTGGGACGTGGGCGCCGGGATCGAAGCGCCCGAAGGTAACCGGTGCGCTTACAGTGAAAACAAAGGTGGTGTCGGCCGAAAAGATCCGTACCCGCTGGGTGAAAGGGGCCATCGCGATGAAGTTCAACTCGATATCTGCCTGGAAGTCGTAGACAGGGAGACGACTGCGATCTTGTTTCTGCTTAACCTGCACGGTGTACAGCCTGCTTCGGCGGTCGTAGGTATGGATGACTTCGAGAATTGGATGACCAGGCTCGCGATACCATAGATCAAAAAAGCTGCGTAAGGCAAATCCTGACCCTAACTCCATGGCAAGCTGAAGCTCATCTACGCCCACGGGGCGGTGCTGATGGCTCCGAAGAAAGGTCTGCACCCCCATCCAAAAGGCGTCCTCTCCCAGTTGATACCGCAAATAGTCTAACACGAGGGCTGCTTTCTCGGAGGTGTGCGCATCCACCAACTCTTCGGGGTCATCATATCCGTACCAAATCAGGGGCCGCTGGTAGCGCTCTGCCTCGGCGAGATAAGTTTCTAGCCACTGAATGCGGTGTCGCTGTGCCTCTTCTTCTCCTTCTGTTTGCTCTGCAAATACCTGCTCAAAATATGTAACCAGCCCTTCTGGAACAGCCAGATTGGCCCAGTCCTTGGCCGTGACCAAACTGCCAAACCATTGATGCGCTACCGAGCGCGCCAACTCGTCTTTGTACGCCGATTCAGGGAAGGACCGGTGATCTGGCACCAATGTGCTGTTTAGAAAGGATGCAGACGATGGCTCTGCCTGTGAAGCAGCAGAGCCCTGTAAAGGGACCACTTTGAAGGTTTCCCAGGGATAGGGCACGCCTAGTCTTTGCTCAAATGCCTCAAATATCTGAGGAAAAACCGGGTACATCCGCTCCGCATCCTCCTTTTTCCCAACATCGGCAAAATATTGAAAGGGGATTTCCTGATTGGTTAGTCCAGTGTACATCGCCTCCGATTCATCGAAGATACCGACGGCAAACCCTGTCAGGTGAGAGGCATGGCTCTTGTTCAATACCCACCGGTCCGTCCGCAACCCATCGCTTGTATCCTCAGAATCGAGCAGAACGCCGTTGGCCACGGTGGAAAAAGCCCCAGGAACCGTCAAGATTAGCTCATATGTGGCAAAGTCATTGGGTAAGTCCCAGGTGGGAAACCATCGGCGGCTATCTTCGGGACGCCCCTGCGTCCACACCTGCGTTGGGTACTCGGGATCAATGCCTTCTCCATCAATAAATACCAATCCGCTCTGCCCATTGTCTTCCTGGGGTTCTACTGTATACGCGATGCGAATCTGTACGGTGTCAGCGTGCAACAACCCAACGTATGGGTAAATGAGCAGGTCTTGCCCGTCGTAATCAAAGGCCAGGGTATCAACCGCAATGCCTTCGACTACGACCATGGTGACGTGCTGAATGGAAAGGTCCTGGGCGTGAAAACGTAACTCCTTCAGTCCGTCGGTGAGCGGTGTGAGTTTATGAACAGCTACGCCTTCCGCCCGTTCAGCGGGAAAATCAAACTTGAGATGGAGGGATGTATGAAGCAGATCATAGGTCCGGGCCGGGGGCTGATATTGCTCCAATCCCTCTTCGTACGTGTAGACTCGAAACGTGGAGTCCTCTTCGGCGACCTCCACTACCTTCGCCAATGTATCCGCTGTTGCCGTAGCGGAAGCCTCTTCCCCCCGTCCCATTATTGAGGCAGGGAGAACCGTACATCCACTGAGTACAACCGAAGCCACCACCACACAAAAGAGCCCCAAGCGCTGGCTCAGCGCCGTGTACACGGTCTTCGTATGGACAAAGAGAGGAGGGTACACGGCGTCGGGGGGGAGTTATTGATACCGGCGTGCGAACCGCGTTATTTTATCGACCGCTTGTTCGATTTTCTCAAGCGACGTGGCATACGAGCACCGCACGTATCCGGCCCCACTCGGACCAAAGGCATCGCCTGGGACCACGGCCACATGCTCTTCCTGAAGCAACTTTTGCGCAAAATCTTCAGAGCTGAGACCGGTCGAGCGGATGTCGGGGAAACAATAGAACGCCCCTTCAGGCTCGAACGTGGGCAGCCCCGCTGCACGCATGCCGTCGACGATCATCCGGCGGCGCTGATCGTAGGCCAGCCGCATCGATTCTACGTCTTCCTGACAATCCCGGATGGCAGCGGCGGCCCCCATCTGCGACATCGTTGGGGCGCTCATGATGATGTACTGGTGTAGCTTGTACATCGCCTTGTAGATGGGCTCGGGCGCGCAGGCATAACCTACCCGCCAGCCCGTCATGGCGTAGTTCTTCGAGAAGCCACCCAACAATACCGTCCGATCACGGAGGGAGGGAATAGACGGCAGGCAGGTATGGCCGTTTTCATACGCAGCGCCATAGACCAACCGGTCATAGATCTCATCCGACAGCACCAACAGGTCGTGCTCCTCCACCACTTCCGCGATTTCTTCCAGGGTATCTCGGTGCAGAACAGCCCCGGTCGGATTGCTTGGGTACGCCAGGAAAAGCACCTTCGTGCGAGGGGTGATGCGAGCACGAATGTCCTCGGCCGTCACCTGAAAGTTGTTTTCGACAGACGTAGGCACATAGACTACCTTACCGCCTGCAAACACTGCCGTAGGGCCGTAGGAAACGAAGCAGGGCTCAGGGATCAAGATTTCGTCGCCGGGGTCCAGAAGTGCCAACATCGCCAGTTGCAGCGCCTCGCTTACGCCTACGGTCACCAGGATTTCGCCGTTGGGATTGTACGAAACCCCATAGAGGCGCTGAATTTCTCCTGCGATCAATTCGCGCAAGTCGGCGCGGCCAGCATTGGACGTATAGCCGGTTAATCCCTGATGCAGCGAATCGATGGCGGCTTTGATGATGGGCTTGGGCGAAACAAAATCGGGCTCGCCGATGCCGAGCGAGATCACATCGTCCATGGTGGCGGCAATCTCAAAGAAACGGCGGATGCCGCTCGGCGGAACCGTGCGGACGCGGGAAGAAAGGCGGCTTTCTAAATCGAATGCGAGGGATGTAGGCATAGCTTTTCAAGAAGTATTGACGCGATGAATGCGTCCAAAATACGCCTGCCCGGGTTAAGAAACAGACGTACGACACGGCAAAGAAGGCTTCTTGCCCCTCCTATTTGTTGCCGTTCTCACTGAGGTACTGTGCGCTTCTTCTCTGTATCGGTTGAATACCGTGCGTACTTTATCGTTTTCTACACTCATCCATTTGCATACACATGCCTGATACCTTTCAGAACTACATCGCCGGGACGTGGCAGGACGCCGCGGACGGCGGTACCTTTACCAGCATCAACCCTGCACGCAACAGCGATATCATCGGTCAATTCCCGCAATCCTCAGCGACGGACGTAGACACCGCGGCAAAAGCGGCCCGGGCTGCATTTAAAACCTGGAGCCGCATGCCCGCCCCTCAGCGTGGCGACATCCTGCGCCGCATTGGCGACGTGCTGACGGAGCGCAAGTCCGACCTCGCCCACGCGATGACCCGCGAGATGGGCAAGCCGTTTTTCGAAACCAAAGGCGATGTGCAGGAAGCCATCGACACCGCCTACTATGCAGGCTCGGAGACACGGCGACTATTTGGGCACACGGTGCCGAGTGAGTTGCCGAACAAGTTTAACATGAGCCTCCGCCGCCCGATTGGCGTGGTGGGCGTGATTACGGCCTGGAACTTCCCCGTCGCGGTGCCCACATGGAAAATTTTCCCGGCCCTCGCGGCAGGCAACACCGTCATCTTTAAACCCAGCGAAGACGCCCCGCACAGCGGCATGCTGCTGGTGCAGGCGCTGCTCGACGCAGGCGTTCCGGCAGGCGTGGTAAATCTGGTGCAAGGTGCCGGTGCCACGGGGCAGGCAATGGTAGAACACCCCGAAATTGATGCGATCACGTTTACGGGCTCCAGCGAGACGGGCGCGAAGATCGGCGCAGCGTGCGGGCGGACGTTCAAACGCTTCTCGATGGAAGCCGGGGGCAAAAACCCGATGATTGTGCTGGACGACGCTGATCTCGATCTGGTGATCGACGGCCTGCTGTGGGGCGCGTTTGGCACTACGGGGCAGCGCTGCACCGCTACCAGCCGCCTCATTGCGCACGAAGCCATCCACGATGAACTGGTGGAGACGCTCAAAGCCAAAGCCAGCGCGCTGAAGCTGGGCTATGGCAACGACGCAGGCACGGAGATGGGGCCGCTGATCAACCAGAAGGCGATGGACAAGGTGACGCGCTACATGGAGATCGCCAAGGACGAGGGCGTGACCATTGCGCTGGGCGGCAAGCCTGCCACGGGCGATGGCCTGGACGATGGCTTTTTCTTTGAGCCGACGATCTTTACAGGAGTGACGCCGGAGATGCGCGTGGCGAAGGAGGAAATCTTCGGCCCGGTGCTGTCGGTGATTAAGGTGGGCTCGTATGAGGAAGCTGTGGCGGTGGCAAACAACACCGACTATGGCCTCTCCTCCTCCATCTACACCAACAACGTCGCGCTCGCCTTCAAGGCCATGCACGACATCGAGGCGGGCATCACGTACGTCAACGGCCCGACGATTGGGGCCGAGGCACACATGCCGTTTGGCGGCGTCAAGCAGACCGGCAACGGCCACCGCGAAGGCGGCTGGGAAGTATTCGACTTCTACACCGAGACAAAAACCGTCTACGTGGACTACAGC
>JAUIDY010000198.1 GCA_030428385.1 Rhodothermia bacterium
ACGCTACATATGTATGATGCAGAGGCAAATGAGCCCCTTGGAAAACCAATGCCCGTACAGGGTATTACTCAAATGCGGAAGGATACCCTGTCTTTTCTGGAAGATATGGTAGCCATACAGGATCTTTCAGGTCGGATATTCCATGTTCCAGATGTAATTACTCCGCGGGACTGTATTGACGCTCGTGAGATGCGTTCTATCCTGGAATCGGGGAAATACTTGCGTCCGTTCCGCTCCTTTGCCGCTACTTTTGAGCCTGAAGGAGCCCGTATCATATTAAAGGCCTTTTCGCATGGGCAGGATATTTGGCTTAAGTGTACAACTGACGAGAGTGGATATGAGCTTCTAAACCATGAGTTTGTGACAGGTGAGATGATTTGCCTGTATAAGGTTTTTATTAAAAAAGATGATTACAAACGATACTTGAAAAGAATAAAGAAAGGTAAGAAATCACATAGGCTTGTTTTCTACGAATCGGACACATCTGAAGGCGTTATCAGCTATTACCCACGCTTTGTGAATGGTGAGACGCTGGAGGAATATCAGCGAATTGAGGAGTCTCCTCCAAATTCCAGCAATTGAAGTGCACTCCCGAGTCCTCTATGGCGATGCAACGCTCCCTCTTCCCACAACCCAACCTTTCCCAGCCGCCTCCGGAGCCACCTGCGCCGGGCAAGAAGAAACGCACACCCAAGCCCAACCCCTACCGCTACCTCACCGATCAGGAGCAAGCGCGCATCCTGCACAAGATCAAGAAGCTGCGCATCGCCCGGGCCCAGCACATCACCGACCTGGGCACCGTGGGGGGCGACAACATCGCCTATCCCCCGTGGATTCGTGCCATCGCCTTTCTGGCACGCGAAAAGAAGGCCATTCTGAAGAAAAACATCGAGCCGTTGCAGGAAGAGTTTGAGCGGTTTGGCATCACCTGATCCCGTTAGGATGAAAAAGGCGAAGGGTATGGTATGAGCTATTTCCCGCACGTCGTCAGTTTCGTCTTCCTCCTCTTTGCCGTAGCCGTATTCACGGACCGACGCCGTGCATCGAGACGTAAGCAGCCCACCAAAGGATTAACCGTGGCCACCAGCATCTATGCTGTAACGGGAGGGCTCGGCATCCTCAGCGGATCATGGATCGTGCTGGGCGCTGGATTCGCAATACAGGTCCTCGCTCGGCTGTTTGGGCCTCCTATCCCTAGAACACGCTGATTCCATCCTGCGCCGCTCCCTGCACGTCTAGCTCGATGGAGGCTTTGATTTCCTCGGCAATCGCCGTCCACACCTCATCCTCGACGACAATCCCCTTATCTGCAAGGATGGCCTTTACCCCTTCCGCCGTGAGTGTGGCGCTGCGTGCATTGGCTTTTTCCACGGCGTCGAACACCTCTAGCCAATCCCCTACCCCCATCTTCAGGTCGATCCGCTTGTTCCAGGTGACCATCGCCACCTCGGTGTTGGACTGATCAGCGGCGGTGCTGCGCCGCCATAGCTGGCAGAGCCAACGCAGGCACTCGTTTTCTGCACCTTCCCGGTTGAAGGCCATCATCGACAGCACCGGCGTCTCCACCTCCATGAACTCGATCTGGCGGGCGATACCGCTGGCGTCGGGGCTGCGCTGCGTCTCATCCATCGCCACAAAGGCCGCTTCCTGCTTGATCTGGTCCAACACCTCTTTGATCGGGCCGCTCGCCGACACGCTGCCGGTGTCGTGAATGCCGGGGTTTGGCCGTCCATCCACGCCGGGTACCGGTCGGTGCCGGGCCCCTGCTTTCGTCATCTCCGCAGCGACGTTGTTGGCCTGCCGGTTAACTCCCAGCAGGTAGAGCGCACGGCCACCGCCCTCGATGACGTCATTGGTCTGTGCCGAGGCGGCGTTGAGGTAGGCCACGCTCATGTTGTTGAGCGTTTCCATCGCGCTTCGGCTGACCTCCTGATCATCCTCCTCCTGGTAGAGCATGGTATATGGGATCTCGCCGCCTGTGCGGGAGAGCTTCCCCATTGGCTGCGTACCCTCCACTAGCAAGGGGTTGCCATCATCCTTGAACTTCCACCATCCCCCCTTTTTGTAATCCTCGCCCAGATCGGCATAGCCAGCACGCACGTAGAGCAGACGCTGCGTCGTCTGCTCTCCCCCGCTATACTTGCCATCTTTGCTTATTGCTCGCGTGCTGAGCTTAATCACCAAAGCCTGAAGGAGCCCCCCCTCATGTACCCAGTTGGGACAGGCTAGCGGACTATGGGCCACCAGATAGGGACGAATCGCCAAGCGTCGTTCCTGCTCCTCCGACGCAGCAACAGCAGCCGGCACTTCGACACCCACCCACCGGTGCCCCGTCACCATCGCCCAGCGCTGCTGCTCATTCCACCAGGCCACAAGCGGCGAGCCCTTGCGGTCGCAGTTGTGCCATAGGATTTCAGCGCGGCTAAGTGTTCCTGCTCGATCTTCAGGCTTTCGCACTGTGCCCAGCATCCCGAAATAATACCCTTTGTCAGGCTGCGGGGCCTCGCTGGAGAGTCTGCCTACCAGCTTGGTCGCCATGCGCTTACTGAAGTTGAGATACCGGATCATCTCCTTGCGGTTGCTGAAATGATCCCCATCGCTATTGAGGCCGAGCAGATTGCCAATCATCAGCTCGTATTCATCGCTGCTCGTGGCCGCTGTGGTACCACTTAATCCTGCCTGCTCCCACTGAAAGGGAAACAGGTCCTTGTGGATATGGCGGCCGCCCCGGTACCGCCGCTCGTCTTTCTCCCACTGGGTTTTGCGCTTGGCGTAGATCGGGTGTTCGCTGGTTACGAAGTCTTTGACGATGGTAGTCGTGGTTTCAGCCATGGTGGACCTCCTAGGCGATGCCTATGGTTTGCGCGCGAACGCAGCGTTTCGTTAGTGGATTTCCCATCCCTCGATGCCCCCCGTCTCCTGAATGAACGGCCAGATCACGGTCTTGAAGAAATACCGCACCATATCGAGACCGTGATCGTTGCCCTTGGTCGGCTTGTCCTCTCCCCTCTCCTGCGCCTTCTCGTCCCACCCATAGCTTCCAAACTCCTGCTTCAGCGGAAGCATCTCCGCCCGATCGGCGAGGAAAAAACTTGGCTGCTTCGCGTCGTCCCAGTGCATCTGGTTCGAGAGTAGCCTGATACCATCCAGCACCGCGTTGTCGGCCTTGGTGATCTCGTAGCCCCGATTCTCCAGCTCGACGATGAATGTGGCGGCTGCCGGGTCGCAGACGATGTCCTGCGGCTTTTTCCCAGATAGCCACTTCTCGAAGTCGTTCGCCAGTTGGCTGTCCGTCTTGCGCCCTTGCAGGTGCTGGGTGGGGTCGTAGTAGAACAGGTTCAAGAGGTACACCCGCCCGTCGCCCCTGCCATAGCCGAAGAACCCGAACACCGTCGCGTTGGTGGTGCCGTGGTCGATACTGACGCCATAGCGAGGGAACCAGGTAGGGATCTCCGAGAGCGGCAAGACATGCACGTCCTCGTTGAACATATCGAACACCAGCCCCTCTGCTATTGCCCACTGCCCCAGAATGAATCGTTTGTACCACACCGACCCCGCTGGGTACATGCGCTTGTAGCGATTCTTGATCTTGCCACTGAGGGCGGGGTTGTCGTCGAGCGTGAAATGCAGCCGCAGCAGCCTTTTCTTCTTTCGCTCGTCCACAAATTCCGTCTTGAACCAGTGGAAAGGCCCGCCCGGGTTGCAGGTATACCACAGCTTCGACCCCTCGACCGAGCAGCGGCCGATTGCCTGCTCGACAAAAGACTTCGGTATCAACACCACCTCGTCGATCAAGAGGCCCGCCGCGGTGAAGCCCTGCAGCACGTCCTGACTCCGTTCGTCGTGGCCCGCGAACAGGTAGTACGTGTTGTGCCATATCTGGATGTTCGGGGCCTCGCTGGATCGGTTGTAGAAGTATTTGATGCCCAGCGCGTTGAGGATCTGAAACAGAGGCTTCAGCACGTTGCGCTTGAGCGCCCCCATACTCTTCCCTGCAATGATGAAGTCCTGCCCCTCTTTGGTACCAAAGGTCAGCAGGCTCCAAAAGAGAAAGCCCACGATCATCGCCACCGTCTTCCCGGAACGGATCGCCCCTTCGGCTATCACCCCATCGGCGCTCTGGAACGGAGAGCCCGGCATCCACCAGGTCATCAGCTTCAATTGCTGCTTTGAGAACGGTTTGAAGCCGAAGATGCGCTTGGGCGGCTTCAGTCGTGCCCCTCGCTGGGGGCGTCGGAGCCGGATCGCCATAGGCCCTAGTCCCCCAGCAGCTTAAAGTGAGAAGGAGGATCATCATCGCCACCGGCGCTTCCCTCGTCCTCGCCTTCCACCTCTTCCCATTCGGCTTCTTCCACCCCTGACCATGCCGCTTCCGCCGAGGCCACCAGGGCATCGAAGAAACTCTGGGCGGTGCCCATGTCTTCATCGCCTTCCGGGATGGCCAGCATGAGCAGCTCCACGCGGTCACGGGAGACCTGAAGCAGCAGGCGCATAAACAGGGGGTTGCCGTCACGTTCGTAGGTTGTCTCACGCTTCTGTGTCTCCAAGGGGTAGTGCTTCCGCTGCTGTCCCTTCGATTCCTGAATGATGCCATCGGGCGTGATCTCATAGTCAGAGGCTTTGGCGCTGACACCCTTGACGCGGGTGTCTTTCTTGACCACGGGTTTTTTGCTGCGCTCCCACGCTTCCCACAGCTCCCGCTCGTAGAGGTCGAGGCGCTGCAGTTCGCGCTGCACGGCCTCGTTGAAGTCGATCAGCGGCGACTCGGCCCATGCCTTTCGGATGACTTCCAGATCCTTGCTGACCGTGCCTTGCGTGCAGCCCGCTTCGGTGGCGATTTCGTGTTGGAATTTGCCCTGGAGAAATAATCGCGCCACCAACGCCCTTCTGTGGGCCTGAGACAGCTTTTTGCGCTTTTTGGGGCTCATGCATGGGTGGATTGATATTCCGCGCTATAAATATTCTGTTTACACATATATCTGAATCGCCCTGAGAGCAAATACAAAAAGGCCCACCGCGAACGCTGACTTAAGCATTCAGGGTGGGCCTTGCATGGCCGGATGGAGGGCTATTCTCTGCTAAAGTACGACGAGAGGAAGGGGTGGTTCAAGTCTGGGGACTCGGTGTCCAGATCATTCAAACAATAGCATTTGATAGACATGCGCTCAATGCAATCGGAGCAGAAACATATTTGTTCGGTCGGTCCAAAGAAATATGTTGAACCATGTGAACCCTTTTAATATATTCTGGGTAATGTCTTACAAAATAAGAAACACCTTTACGCCTGCTATGGCCGACCAACTTACACTTGCTCATACTGAGTATGTTGTCCTTGAACTACTGCAACATTTCGGTTCTTCTTATGGCCTTCAATTGGTTAGATCTTCCAAGGGACATTTGAAGAGAGGGACAATTTATGTGACACTTAAACGCATGGAGGACAAGGGCTTTTTGCGTTCAGAAAAAGAGGAGCCCCAAAAAGGGGAAAAAGGACCTGGACGTCGACTTTATAGCATTACAGGTATTGGAGCAAGGTCACTGAACCTCCACCGCATGTATTTAGAGTCAAAATCAACCTGGCTGTCGGGACTTCAGTTGGGAGGTGCAAATTGAATGTAATTGATAGAAATAGAAAGCAGGTCCTTGAAGAATCTCATCAGTTTGATGAGCAGGTAGGCGAGGCCATGCTAAAGGATATAGCGACTAAAAAGAGGATTCTTCGAGTCGCCAGGCGTCAATCGAGAAAGATGCGTGAGCGAGCCGTTTGTCACGCCATAAATCAATCCAATGCTTTGGATGAAAGTGAACGGCTATTAAAACAGGTACAAGAAATCGAAGTGCTAAAGAAGTCTTCGCAAGTACGATATGACTTTATGGCCAAAAAACTTTTGTCGAATAAACAGAATCAGTTGATTCAATTAGCGGAAGAGAAACTGAAATATGCAGAACGCTGCGAACGACTTTGTAGTGAGGTCATTGCGTGGGCGGAGAAAAAAGAATTTCTAGCTGGGCTTTCATCTCCCCCACCTGAAGCGGTGGTGTTTTTGATGGGAGTCTATCAAAGACGTTATGGACGACCTGATGTTCTCAATGCACCCTCCTTCGGCCCAGCAGGGTCTCAAAGTGTGGCTGCTCCTGCACCTAAAGCCCTTGATCGAGCCGCAAGAGAACCACGAAAGAGATTATTCTCGGAACAAAATTTAAAACATTTGTGGGAGATGGGCAGAG
>JAUIDY010000199.1 GCA_030428385.1 Rhodothermia bacterium
TAGGTCGCCTTCTTCACAAAAGCAGGTAACAAAAACATCATGACTAAGACCATCTATGGTTTTAGCCAACATCAAAGTCTCTTTTGTAAATAGACTACTCTGCTCATCACTATTGTGCTCCTTTGAGACTTTTTCTGCTAGTTTGACTCCATAGAGTAGTTCTGAACGATCATTACAGAAGGTTAAATGCGTGCTCCACAATGATTTAGATTCGAGAATTCCGATCAATCCCTGCGGCGTTGTATAGTGCCATAAGTGAAAATCTTCTGGGCTTTCGTGTAAAGGCAACCATTCCTTTCTTGCCCATTCATTCAACGCATTGGCAGCAAATGATGGCCAATTCGAAGGGCCATGTGGCCATATTATTTTTGAGGGAGTCATAGTTAAAAGTAAGATTTGGCAGTAAACCCCTTGCTCGCAATATAGCGTCTCCGTTCAAAGTAATAGGAATAAACACCTCGTCCCGCTTCCCCCTTCACTTTTCCCTCATCTCCCTGTAACCCTTTTCGCTCGCATCCGTGTCTATCCAACACACCCTTTCTTCACCCAGCGAGCGATCCCATGTCTACCCGTTTTCTGCTTTCCGGCCTGCTGGCCCTGTTTGTCTGCCTCCCTGCCACTGCCCAGACTGCCCGCGTGGTGGATGACGACGGCTGGTGCCGCAACGACCGCTGGAACAACAACGGCGAGACCTACTGCGAAGTGCGCGAAGTGACGCTGGACGCCCGCGACCTGCTGGAAGTGGACGGCGGCACCAACGGCGGCATCCAGGTGCGTGGCTGGGACCGCAACGAAATCCAGATCCGCGCCAAGGTGCAGGGCAACGCCCGCTCTGAAGAACGCGCCCAGGAACTCGCGGAGGCGGTCACCATCCGCACGGGCAGCGTCATCAAAGCCGACACGCCCAACAGCCGCAACCGCGAGTGGACGTCGGTAAGCTACCGGATCTACGTGCCACACAACACCGACCTCGAACTCGAAACGCACAATGGCGGCATTGACATCGCCGAAGTAACAGGCGACATCGACTTCGATGCCCTCAACGGCGGCGTGACGCTCGAACGCCTCGCGGGCGATGTGCGCGGCTCCACCACCAACGGCGGCCTCGACGTAGAACTCGATGGCGACGCGTGGGCAGGCCGCGGCCTCGACGTAAAAACCACCAACGGGGGCGTGACGGTCTACGTCCCGCAAGACTACAACGCCGACTTTGAAACCGGCACCGTCAACGGTCGCCTCAACCTCGACTTTCCGATGATGGTCAGTGGCCGCATCGACCGCACCATCCGCACGACCCTCGGCGACGGCGGCGCGCCCGTCCGGGTCCGCACCACCAACGGCGGCGTCGACATCCGGCGCGGTGGGTGATCCGCTCGCTTTTGCATCACTTTCCGGGGCGCTGTCAGGCTGGCAGCGCCCCTTTTTTGTCTCCTACTCATACCACTTTTTAAGAATCCGAGGGCAAAGCAGAAGGTAGTGTCATCCCGAACCAAGTTCGGGATCTCAACGCTTGTGGAAAGAGATGCTGAAACAAGTTCAGCATGACACTTTTCGAAGGCACTGCGATTCCTTAGAGCTGGTAGCAGTCATCGCGAGGAGCCGCAGGCGACGTGGCGATCTCACCCCGTCCGCGGTACTGTTTCCTAACGGGATAAGATCACCACAGGATCTCCGACCCTTCGTGATGACGCTCTCTACACGAAATACGTTTTTCCTTGTCATCTCGACGACCAGCGGGAGGAGAAATCTCCCCCGTTTGCGCTAGTTCTAGCGTGGGAGATCTCTCACATGCGTTCGAGATGACACGGTCTCGGGAAAAGAAGTGCCTCGATAAGACGACCTGCTCAATCCTGAGGCACTTCCTTTTCCCTTGTTAATCTAGGGGAGCATTGGAATATTACCAATGCCTTTCGATTCATCTGACGGTACGAGACCATGCGCCCTGCCCGGTGGAAAAACGCCCCTCTGCTTCTTTTCCTGTTGGTGTGTGTGGCATGCGGCGGCGACAACCCCGCTGACGGAGGTGATCCGCCGATGGACAACGAGCCGCCGCCGGACCCCAAAGTGGAAGTCACCTACCTGGGCAACGACGGCATCATGCTCGCCTACGAGGACCAGAAAGTGCTGATCGACGCGACGCATGCCAACCTCGACGGCTGGGTGAAGCTCTCGAGCGCCGAGCGCAACAAGCTGCAAAACGGCACCGCGCCCTACGACGGCATCGACCTCGTGCTGACGACCCACAACCACACCGACCACCTCAGCACAACGTATTTAAACGCCGTCCTCGCCAGCAACCCCGACGCCCGCGCTATCGCCCCGCCGCAGGCCCGCGCTGGCATCACCAGCACGCGCCTCGAAGGCATCAACCCCGCGTTTGGCTCCAGCCAGACAACAACCGTCAACGGCATCACCGTCGAGGTTTTGCACCTGCGGCACTTCAACCAGTTTAACTTCGACTTCTCCACGGTGCAAAACTACGGCTACCTCGTCACCCTCAACAACAAACGCTTCCTCCACCTCGGCGACGTCGACTATTCCGAAGCCAACCTCCAGCCATTTAACCTCGCCAGTAAAAACATCGAAGCTGTCTTCCTGCCCACGTTCAACACCCTCATCTCTGCGGCCAACCGTGACGTGATCAGTAGCAAGATCGACCCCGACAAGGTCGTAGCCTTGCATTTTCAGACCGGCCAGATTTCAAGCGAAACCGCTCGCGTGGAGCAGCTTTTTAGTGATCCGGCTTTGTTCACGCAGGCGCTTCAAAAAGAGGAGTTTTAGCGATACCTGATGCCTCGTTTGTTCAGACTTCAACGGCTTGTTTTGGTCGCCCTGCTGGTTGGGCTGGCGGGGTGGATGCCTTCGGACAACACCTCGCGCATTCGTCCGCTGCACTGGCCCGTTGGTGCCGCGCTGAATGACGGCGTCTTCCTGATGATGCATGTGGACAACGACCGGGCCGAGGGCGCGATGCACGACTACCAGTGCAACGACCAGTACGTGTACGACGGCCACCGGGGCACCGACATTTCGGCCTACAACTTCCGGCAGATGGACGAAGGCATCCCCGTGCTGGCCGCCGCCGACGGTGTGGTGACGTTCGTCCGCAACGACCACTTCGACCGCAACTACTGGCCGCCGTATCAAGGCGAGCCCAACGCGGTTATCCTCCGCCATGCCGACGGCTCGAATTCCCAATACTGGCACCTGCGCACGCAGTCGGTGATGGTGGATGTCGGCGAAAGTGTGGTTGCCGGGCAGCCCATCGCCTACATCGGAAGCTCCGGGGCGACGCCCATTCCGCACCTTCATTTTGAAGTGTGGGACGACGCCACGCGGCTCGCCACCTACCGCGATCCCTTCGAGGGCTCCTGTCACCCACGAACCGCGCTGTGGGGAACCACGCTCGCTTATCCCGGCCACACGCCCCTGCGCGTACTCGATGCCGACATCTTCAACAAAACGGTGCTGCTGGGCAATGAAGCCAACAACTTCTTCGGCGAAAAAGCCCTCAAAGACCGACCGCTACGCCCGGAAGTCTTTGGCCTGGACGAGGAGCGGCTGGGTGTGTGGGTGCAGTTGCAAGGCAGTCCCAATGAGATCTATCATCTCCGCCTGCGCCGCCCCGATGGCAGCATCTTTTCGACGCGGGTGAAGCCTGTCACCACCAAAAAAGGCATCCAGTGGCACGTGTTCTACTGGGACTTCGCCAATGCCGTCACCACCACGGACGTTGGCACCTGGACGTTTGAGGTTGAGCATGAGGGCGAGGTGCTGCTCACCCAACCGTTCGAGGTCGGCCCCACGTCGGAGTATGCGCCCCGCTTTTTCCCGTTGGCGGGCCGCTCGTTCCGGCTGGATGGCACTGAGCAACGCGATCAACTGCGTCTTTCCGGTCGCGAAGGCCCCACGACGTTTCGGCTGGAAAACGCCCCACCGTTTGTTTCGCTTGACGACGGCGAAATCATCATTGCAGCCTCCGCCCGCGCTGAAGCCCGCAACACCTATTTCCAGGTCATCGCCGAGGACACCGCTGGTCGCACCGACACGATGCGCTATCATATGGTCGACCTGAGCCAGCCTTTTCATGACACCGGCACGGCGACGACAACACAACCCTCTCCCGCTCCTGCCACCCTCGGAGCCAATTACCCCAACCCGTTTCGCACCACCACGACAATCCCGTTTTCCCTATCCGAGCCAGCCCGGGTCACGCTGCAACTGTTCGACCTGCAGGGGCGCACGGTGCAGGATGTGCTCTCGGCAAAACCGTACGCCGCCGGTTCACATCGTGTCGCGCTACAACAAAATGGGGTAGCCAACGGCGTCTACCTGTGCCGCCTCACGATGACGTCTGACACAGGCACCGGCACGTCGATATCACGCGCGCTGGTCATTGCTCGTTGATGGTGTTTGCCGCATTAAACGGATGGGCCGGTTCATCATACGGTTTTGTTGGTGTGTATTAATCATGTCTGACGAAGAAAATCTTATTTCTCGTCGAAAAAATTTACTACGCTACTTGACAACAAAAACATTCGCGCTTATATTGGCGACTGTCATTCAATAAACGCACCTATGCGCCTCCATTCGCTCACATATCAGCTCAAAGCCGCGCTACAAAGTCGGTCTCGCTCCATCCGCCCCTATAGCGGTTGTGGGTTGGATAATAGCTTTAGTGAGCCGGGCGTCATCCATAGCAGAGGCGGGCCTATGACCTTGTCGTAGCCCACTACTTTTCCAAGTAGCGAACCCACCTCTGCACCCTGCGGAGGTGGGTTTTTTGTTGGAATAACGCGTAAATCAAGCCGATAGCGCTGTTTTATGCCTAAAACCAGAACATGCGTATGACACATAATCACGTTCGACCCTCGGGCCTCGGCCATCAGGCGAACCGGTGTTAAACGCCCATCGGCCGGGTGTTATAACCCGCGCCACGTTGCTCCTGATGCGTGACCCGAATCCGTCGCACACGAAGCATTAAGGCGAACTGGCTTGGCAAAGACAAGCTTGGGACTGCTCCTTAATGTGCCCTCTTTTAGCCTCGCTTTTCCAAACGCAAAGACCGCACTTTTTCTGCAATATGCCTCTTTTAAAGAGATATGTATTGTGCATGAAATAGCTATGCTTATTTCTGATTACACAAAAAGTAGCGCCGTAGCCATAACATCGTAGTTCCTGCCGGTGTGCCCTCACCGGGAACGCATACATACCGGGCTCTATCGGAAGAGCACTTGCCTGATAAGCAAGCGTCACAGGTTCGACACCTGTGGTCTATGAAACGGCGTTTTCGACTTGTGCGCCCGCAGGTACTGCGGCCTGGGCCCTGTAGACAAACTGGCTAAAGTCACCGCCCTTTCAAGGCGGAGCGTGCGGGTTCGAGGCCCGCCGGGGCTACCCTTCGCTGAACCAATAACTCAAAACCGCCGCGTCCTCACGCACGAAGCATACATACATGTTCTCCTTGGAAGAGGGAGGTTGCGGGTTCGAGGCCCGCTGCCCGCTGTGGGCGGGCATAGCTCAATCGTAGAGCGCCAGTGTACCACGCTTCGCCGACTTACGCGGCATCTTTTTCTCCGAGCGTCTAACCCGTGCTCGAAGCAGGGCGACCTGTGCCCTGACGCGTAACGCCTACATACTGGTCAGAGCATCGGATGAAGAATCCGACGGTCGCAGGTTCGACTCCTGCCGGGCCCACCGGGGCCTGTAGCTCAGTGCTATCGACGCGCGTTGCCTACTTGCACAGGTTGTTTTGTTCTTTGAAAACCCAAACTTGTCGCGCCCTCATGCAAGGGGCTTACATACTGCACCAAGCCAAGGTGTGCATCTGCAACATGCACTGCAAGCCGGGACCATAAAGCCGGCCTTGTGCCCCTCCGACTTGCGCGACATTTTTTTGAGCCTATCTCCAAACCCTCTGGGGGCTGCGAGCGGCTGCAAACGCCATGCGCTTCGTTGTACGGAATCACCGTACCGCTGCTTCGGCTGCTTCGTACGCCTTGCGAGTGGCATTTTCGCACGCTCTCGCTTCCCCATTTGGCTTGGATACAGACTCTTATGTGCTCCGGTAGCCCAAAGGAAGAGGCCCGTGTTTTAGAAACACGTCAGTGAAGGTTCGACTCCTTCCCGGAGTACGCGGCAAAACGCGCAGGCTCGTAGCTCAACGGGACAGAGCAACGGACTTTTAATCCGTGAGGTGAGGGTTCGAGTCCCTCCG
>JAUIDY010000200.1 GCA_030428385.1 Rhodothermia bacterium
CCTTGTTCTTTATCCCCACCTCTCCCGTGACGAATATGGCCTCCTGTCTTTAATGGCGGCCACGGCTCTTGCCGAAGCCCTTGCCCCATTGGTGGATCCGCTGCGCGTCACTATTAAATGGCCAAATGACCTCCTTTTGGAGGGCAAAAAATGCTGCGGCATTTTACTCGAATCTGCCCTCACGCTCGGGCCAATCCCGTCCCAAACGGGTGATCGAGAACCGGGAAAGAGTCCTCACACCAACGCAAAATCTGGAACCTTCCCCGCTTCATCAACTGCTGTAATTCTAGGCATCGGACTTAATGTCAACCAAGTTCGTTTTCCTGAAGAACTAGAGGGAAGGGCGACTTCGTTGTTGTTGGAAACGGGACGAACATTCTCGAGAATCGCCCTTTTAGCAACACTTTTGGATCACTTGGAAGAGCGGTATCTGCATGTTGGAGAAAGAGCATTTTCCTCCCTGCTACGCGCTTATGAATTGCGATTGGAGAGTAAAGGAGAAGAGGTAATGCTTTATACGACCCAGCAAAATCAGCCCGTACAAGGCAAGCTGTTAGGAATTGATAAGCGAGGGGCGCTTCGGCTATTAACGGCGGTTGGAGAAAAAGTGTATCATGCTGGCGAAATCACGTCAAAGCCAACAGCATTTCCGACCTGACCTATGTGGCTAATCTTGGATTTAGGAAATAGCTTTCTAAAGGCAGGACTGGTTGAAGGATCTACTATTCACAATCACCTGCGCCTCCCTTCTGATTCATCAGGATCGAGTACGCTGCGCGAAATACTGCCTACCTTTTGGGAGCAACATACGATCGAACGGATTGGGGTCGTTTCGGTTGTCCCAACGCTCACAAAACAGGTAGAGCTAATTTGCCGGGACCTGACAGGGATTACTCCTGAAATAATACATCATAGAATGCGTCTTCCCTTCTCGATGGGCTATGAAACCCCCCACACCCTCGGTACCGATCGGATAGCAGCGGCGGCTGGAGCCTGGAACATGCATTCGAACCTTCAGAAACCAGTGGTCGCTATTGATGCGGGCACCGCTGTGAACTATGAGGTCATTGACCGGAACGGGACGTACCGAGGGGGCGCCATCGCACCAGGACCCAAGCTGATTCAAGCCGCCTTGAACCGAGGGACTGCCCAGCTACCAACCATTTCCTTCGACTCCGTCCCTTCACCCCTCGGATCATCAACAACAAAAGCCTTACAAGCAGGCATTCAGTTTGGATTTATCGACAGTGTCGCAGGCATGATCAATCGAATCACCAAGGCGTTGTCTGCTGCGCCCATTATTATCGTAACAGGAGGATGGGCCTCTTTTCTTGCCCACTACCTTCCCTCGATCAACCAGGTAGAGCCCCACCTCGTGCTTTGGGGTGTTCGAGAGCTTATGATGCTGAATCCTTCGATTGCGCCAGACGGAGCAAAAGATCAATTCGTGCCATGATCATCTCGATGGCTACGTTGTTATGGCCGCCGCGTGGCACAATAATATCTGCACTTCGCTTGGAAGGCTCAACGAATTCGAGGTGCATCGGGCGTACGGTTCGTTCATACTGATCCAATACATCTGTAATCGAACGCCCTCGTTCATGTACGTCTCGACGCACACGACGCAACAGCCGGACATCGTCGGCTGTGTCTACAAAAATCTTTATGTCCATTCGCTCCTCGAGAGCGGGCTCTGCCAAAACCAGAATGCCTTCAACGATGATTACCGGACGCGGGTGCACCGATTCGGTAGCCACCATGCGTGTATGGTTGTTAAAATCATACGTAGGTTTTTCAATTGGCTTCCCTTTGATCAAGGTATCCAGGTGGAGCCTAAGCAGGTCGGTCTCAAGCGCATCGGGATGATCGAAGTTAAAGGCACGTCGCGCAGCAAACGCTAAGTGGCTCAGGTCCCGGTAGTATGAATCATGATCAAGTACCGCGATCCGGGAAGGTCCGAAGTGCTCAACGAGCCGCTGCAACACCGTGGATTTTCCTGATCCAGAACCACCAGCGATACCAATTACTACGGGCGAAGGCATGGCCCACTGAAGAGGCTGTTAGCGTTTAACCATGGCTACGACGCCGCACTTCGTTTCTTCATTAAAAGAAGAGGACTCTTCATCATACCGATAACCAGCGGGATGCGTCCACTCAAGGAGTGGATCGAGGGTTTCCAGCGTCTCTCGGACGATATAATTAACAAGCTGGCCACGCAAGGGCTTCACCTGGTGTGTAACCGACTTTCGTTCCCCCTCTTTGATCTCGAAAAACTTAACCTGGACGAGTTGTTTGTAAGAATGGTCGTCATCCCAGGCCTCTCGGTGTGCGCCGGGTAACAAATCCCAAACAAATTTCCCGGCAACGGTACGATTGAGCAAGGGGCTGATATGCGATTTCCAGTATTTCCCCACTTTCCCAAACCCAGGAATGTTCGCTTCTATTCGGAGTCGATAATTGGGAATCAGATCATCGGGGCGGAGCAAACCAAAAAGGCCCGAGACGATAATTCCATTTTCAAGTAATCGCCGCTGCGCACCGGTTGGTAAACCAGCAAAATCCATGGCCTTAAACATCACCCCTTCGCTGTATCGGTCGAGCGAGGACATGAGTGGTGCTTTGTAAATGGCCGCATTAATTTTTACAGCCTCCTCAAGCACGTTTCCTTTCACCCCAAACACGTCTTGTAATGCGTCCTCATCTGCGTCCTTCATAAACTGCTGCAAGGCGTTGATGAGGGCACGGCGCTCCGGATTTAGCTCATTAAAATAGTTAAATGTATTGGAGGAGCGATAATCGAACATATCCGGAGCAAACGGATTGCCCCCCACTTTTTTCCCTTCGGAGGGAGGTAGTAATATCGAAAAGTTAGGCATAGACGTGCAAAAAAGGCCCTGCGCACCGAAAAGAGATCGCGCGTGTTAGGAAGAACTCATACTGCGGCGAACTTCCCCCAAGAGGCTATCAATCTCATCCTGTATTTTCTTGGCCTGCTCCTGGGCATTCGCCACCAATTCGTCGCCGGTGCGACGGGCTTCACTTGAAGGTTCGGGCGCAAGAAGATCATCCACCAAGTTGCTGACCTGATGCCCTAGATGCTCAAGCCGATAACTGATCCGACGTCGAAGTCGTTGCCCTTCTTCTGGTGCGAGCAGCAACCCAACCGTAAAACCGGCGATCCCTCCCACAACAACCCCCCAAGCACCTGTTCGAATCAGTTTTCCGAGTGTAATGTCTTTCATACTGTTGGGACGTGCTCAGGCAGATATATTCTGGAATCGAAAGCGCTTTTTTAACGTGCTCCCGTCCCAGAAGTTCAAGCTTACATTCCGGGATGCTGGAAGAGGATACTAAAAAAGCCACCGCCGAAAATTCAGGCCGCAGCTTCTCTAGCAAGGTCCGTTGGTCACAATCGAATGCTAGCGATTCTTCTTCTTGTGACGATTTTTGCGGAGCCGCTTCTTACGCTTGTGGGTAGCAATTTTATGACGCTTGCGCTTACGACCGCATGGCATAACAATGTCCTCTCTTACGAAAAAGGTGAATATTGACCGTTAAATTACGGTTTTTTGCGGCTTGGTGCAACGCTACCTTGAGGGCCTGGTTTCTTTCTAATTTGAAGACCGTGCGTAATCGGCTCTCCCCATGTCCGCTATCGGAGCCCTCTCTGGCCCCAAGCGTTCAGGCTTCACTTCTTAGCAAAGAAGCATGTATCTTTCAGGCACGCGTCGCCTAAAGACGAAACACCCGCTGATGCCCTTATTTTTATGATCACCTCTCCCGTGTTGTCTCACAACGGTTACCGCTATGTTGAGGAAGGCCATGCAACAGACCTACCTCCGCTTGTGTTGCTGCATGGCATGCTGGGTGATGTGGATAATTGGGTGTCAACCATTGATGCCTTGGCTGAGCAAGGATACCAGGTAATCGTGCCACTCCTCCCGGTGTACGACCTGCCCATGAACATGACGAGTGTTCCTGGACTCGTTTCGTATGTCCACGGCTTCCTTAATGCAATGGACATAAGCTCTTGTGTCCTTATCGGGAATTCGCTGGGTGGTCATATTGCCTTATTGTATGCCCTTGCCTACCCACAGGTGGTTGAGGCATTGGTGCTCACCGGCTCTTCCGGGATTTACGAAGTGGAGATGGGGTCTTCCACGCTCCGTCGTCGAGATCGCGAATTTATTCGTGAGCGGGCGGCGCTTACATTTTTTGACCCCATCCATGCCACCGATGAGTTGGTGGATGAAATGTTTGAAATAGTGAACAACCGAGGGCGTGCGTTTCGGCTGATTAAGATGGCTCGTTCAGCTCAGACGGAGACTGTCACAGACCGTCTCTCTCAGATTCTTGCACCTACCTTGTTGGTTTGGGGAAAAAACGACACCATTACTCCGCCGGATGTCGCAAAGGAATTCGAATCACGCATTCCTACATCGAAGTTGGTGTTTATTGATAAGTGTGGTCATGCGCCCATGCTAGAGCGTCCTGAAGCATTTAATATTCATATGCTTTCGTTTTTGCGGGAAACAATCGGGATTCCCAAACTCCACTCTACCTCCAGCGCCTCCAGATTAGGCTGAGCACTGAGATCATTGGGTTTTATCACGATCCAGTTTTTCAAATGCTCTCAATGAAGGATACCACATCCTGAGTGGTCAATACCTTACACTTTCACGTCGATTGTGGACAGGTTTGCGGTTATTTTCTCAAATAGCTGCATTTCCCATCCATTTACCCCTTTTTTCTTTTTTGGCACGCCCCTTGCTTTACTTAGGGTAGCTTCGGTTTGCCTCCAAGCCCGAAGCACTGGTGCAGATCATATCTTACCCTGCACCGCGGAAGGCCTCCGCTATACCAGGCGGGCATGTTTGGGTGAGCATGCCCGCCTGGCTTTTTTTTTGACTTACAAATTTCTTCCCTACTCTTTATTGTAGCAATATCTCTACTATCATTCCCTTGTTGTGATGTCTCGCTACTCCAGTCTACTCTTTTTCTCTTTCGTGTTGCTATTCGTGGGGTGTTCTCCCTCACTGGCCCCCCTCTATCGGGACTATGAGGTGAGTACCTCTCCCAATGAGCACCAGCTCGACACGCGCATTTCCTCTGCCCTGGATCGAGCAGGATGGACGGTGGTCTCTAGTGATACGCCCCAAGCCATTTCGACCGAGGAGCGTACCTTGAGTACCTGGGGGCTCTATCGGGTAACAGCTTCCCTTGAAGTGGTCCCGCTTGGCGAAAATCATGTGCGCGTTCTGATTCATCCTTATCGCAAGTTCTTTACGGGGAGTAAAAGTAAAATCCCTTATCTCAGCCGAAACCTAAAACGAAATCTTATACCTGACCTGCGCCAGGCATTTACTGAACAAGGCTTGGTCGCCGTAGGCACGCCAATGGAACGAGACCGCCAAACCTTGACTCGATAAAGCCGTTGGTCATGTCCTTCAGGGGAACAGGAACCCCTCTTTTAGGTTACTTCTATGTTCTTTTACATCATGGGGATGACACGGCTTCGACGGGTGGTATCGCGCAGCAGGTTGCATGCCGAGCCTCTTGGTACGCTCGTATAAACTGCCAAGAAACACGTAACTGCGAACGATTACTCGTACGCGATGGCGGCGTAACGCCCCCATCTGTCTCCAGCACTGTTTGTCTATCGACACGCTGCAGGCATCGACTTTAGATAGAATAGTTGCAGCAGATTCCGGCTGGATCTGTTTCGGCGAATGCTAATCAGCCTTTGCTTGCCGCAGGCCTCGTTGGTTGGCCCTTGGGGTGAGTGAGCAGCGAATAAACCAACTATGTATGTAGACGCCTGACTGTTCGTCCATTCGGACGCGGGTTCAACTCCCGCCATCTCCACTTGACGAGACGCCGGGGTACAACTGTGCCTCGGCGTCTTTCATTTTCTGCGATTCTCCGCCAAAAAGGCCGATTATGGGGCTCGGCTCAGGGGTTCGATAAATTTCCCCGTCCAACCAAAAACCATCGGGCCAAATCGAACCCACCAGCACGTCCTTCGCCTCAATGCTGGTTTCGCGCCACACACGGCCAGGTCTAAAGGCATATCCAACTCCAACGCCGAAACCACCCTCCAATCCGTCTCCAAAACAGAGCCCAAGACAGCAAAGGAAGAACCTCTGCCTCTGAAAAGCAATCGGACATGAACAGACAATCATCCGTGC